>NZ_JBWKXQ010000001.1:220593-345786 GCF_059423125.1 Variovorax sp. GW531-E2
CGGGGCTCGCCGCCTCGGTCGATCGCTCGCTGAAAGACAGCCTGGCCGACAGCGCCCGCATTGCGGGTGAAACCATCCAGCCGGTGGCGAAGGTGATGCCCGAGCTGGTCGGCCAGCTGCAGACGATGATGGCCGCGCTGGAGCGCCAGGGCCAGGCACAGAACGAGCGCCTCGTCGCCAGCCAGGACAGCTTCCACCAGAAGGCCGAAGCCGCCTACAGCGGCCTGGCCGCGTCGGTCGATCGCTCGCTGAAGGACAGCCTCACCGACACCGCCCGCATCGCCGGCGCGACGATCCAGCCGGTGGTCGAGGCGGCCATGCTCGGCATCGCGCGCGAAGCGGCGTCGCTGCAGGGCGGCATGGCGCAGGCCGTCGAACGGCAGCTCGAAGGCCTCACGGGCCGTTTCGAGGCCTCGACCGCCGGCGTGGCCGACACCTGGAAGGCCGCGCTGGCCGAGCACGAGCGCGCGAGCGGGGCGCTGTCGAGCGACCTGCGCGGCACGCTCGAACGCTTTGCCGAAACCTTCGAGCAGCGTTCGGCCGCGCTGGTCGATGGCGTGTCGGCCCGCCTCGAAAGCACCGTGGGCAGCGTGTCCGACACCTGGGGCAGCGCGCTCGCGCAGCACCAGCGCGTGAGCGAAAAACTGTCGGGCGATTCGCACCAGGCGCTCGCCGCCGCGGCCGCCACCTTCGAACAGCATTCGGTGTCGCTGCTGCGCACCGTGGGCGAAGCCCACACCAGCCTGCAGACCGAACTGGCGGCGCGCGATGCGCAGCGCCTGTCGGCCTGGAGCCAGTCGCTCGAAGCCATGGCTGCGTCGTTGCAGAAGGAATGGCAACTGGCCGGCGCGCACACGCTGAGCCAGCAACAGCAGCTGAGCGACACGCTGGCGCAGGCCGCGCGCGACGTGTCGGCGCAGGCCGAGGCGCATGCGAAGCAGACCGTCGCCGAAGTCGCGCAGCTGCTGCAGGCCGCGTCGGACGCGCCCCGCGCCGCGGCCTCGCTGCTCGACACCGTGCGCGAGGCGCATGCCAACCTGCAGACCGAACTCGCCACGCGTGACGCGCAGCGCCTCGCGGCCTGGAGCGGCTCGCTCGAGACCATGGCCGCGTCGCTGCAGAAGGAATGGCAGCAGGCCGGCGCGCACAGCCTGAGCCAGCAGCAGCAGATGAGCGAGACGCTGGCGCAGACCGTGCGCGACATGTCGGCGCAGGCCGAGGCCAACGCGAAGCAGACCGTGGCCGAAGTCGCGCAGCTGCTGCAGGTGGCGGCCGAGGCACCGAAGGCCGCGGCCGACGTGATCGCCGAGCTGCGCCAGAAACTGTCGGACGGCATGGCGCGCGACAACGACATGCTCGAAGAGCGCAGCCGCATCCTCGGCACGCTCGAAACCCTGCTGGGCGCGGTGAACCACGCCTCGACCGAACAGCGCAGCGCCATCGACGCGCTCGTCACGGCCTCGGCCGACATGATGGAACGCGTGGGCAGCCGCTTCACCGAGAAGGTCGAGAGCGAGACCGAGAAGATGGCCGGCATCGCCGCGCAGATCACCGGCGGTGCGGTCGAGGTGGCGAGCCTGGGCGAGGCCTTCGGCTTTGCCGTGCAGCGCTTCGGCGAATCGAACGACAAGCTGGTGGCGCACCTGCAGCGCATCGAAGGCGCGCTGGGCAAGTCGCTCGCACGCAGCGACGAGCAGCTGGCCTACTACGTGGCGCAGGCGCGCGAGGTGATCGACCTGAGCATCATGTCGCAAAAGCAGATCGTCGAAGACCTGCAGCAGTTCGCCAGCCGCCAGACCGCAGGCAGCGAGGCCTGAGATGGTGCGCGACGAGATCGACCTCGACGCCGGCCTGGAGCCGACCGTCCCCGTGTGGGCGGTGTTCGGCGACCTGATGGCGGGCATGCTGGGTGCGTTCGTGCTGATCCTGGTGTGCGTGCTCGGCATGCAGCTGGACCTGGCGAGCCGCCTCGAAACCGAGGTGCAGCAGCGCCGCGCCGAATCGCAGCGCCGCGAGGCGCTCGAGCAGGCGCTGGCCGGCCCGCTTGCGGCGGGCCGCGTGACGCTCAACAACGGCCGCATCGGCATCAGCGGCAGCGTGCTGTTCGCCTTCAACTCCGCCGACCTGCAACCCGGCGGCCGGCAACTGCTGAAAAGCCTGGCGGGCCCGCTGGGCGCCTACCTGAAGGCGCGCGACGAGATCCTGATGGTGAGCGGCTTCACCGACGACCGGCAGATGCGCGAGGGCGCGCGCCTGTTCGCCGACAACTGGGAGCTGTCGGCCCAGCGCGCGCTCACCGTGACGCGCGCGCTGATCGAAGAGGGCGTGCCCTCGTCGTCTGTGTTCGCCGCCGCGTTCGGTGCGGAGCAGGCCGTGGCCTCAAACGGCGATGCCGAGGGCCGCGCGAAGAACCGGCGCGTGGAGATGGCGCCGACGCCCCGGCCCAAGAACGCACCCGACGCTGCGAAGCCCCGTGAGTAACGACGCCGCACCGGACGATCAGGTCGACCCCGTCGCAGCGCTCGACGCCTGGCGCGCGCGCGGCGATGACCGCTTCGACCCGGTGCGCTTCCGCTTCATCGCGGCGATGGCGCAGCGCGCGGCGGCGCACGAGGGCGAGGCACGGCGCCTGCTCGATGCGCGGCTGGCCAGCCTCATGGCAACCTACCGCGCCGATCTGGAGAAGGTCGAACCCGAGGCCGAAGCGCCGGCCGAGGCGCCGCTGCACACCGCGCTCGCCGAGCTGATGAACCACATCGCCCAGCTTGCGCCGCTGCCGCCCCCGCCCGACGCGGAGGCGACCGACGGTGACACCGTGCCCAGCCTGTCCACGGCGCCCGAGCTCAAGACGCTGAGCTACTTCCGCGGCACCTGGTCCAGGCTCGCCGCCGACCAGCGCGTGACGCAGTCGCTTGCCAAGGTGCCGAAGAACGCCGGCCCGCTCAACACGCATCACCTGGTGCAGCGCGCGCTCACGCTGATGCGCGACCTGTCGCCGCAGTACCTGCAGCGCTTCATGGCGCACGTCGACGCGCTGTTGTGGATCGAGCAGGTGAACGCCGCCGCCGAGGCCGCGCGCGTGGCGCGCACCGAGAGCCCGCGCAAGAGTTCGCGCAGCCGCGCGAGCTAAAAGCTCAGCCCGCCGCGTCGTGGCACACGACGCACAGCTTGTTGCCGTCCGGGTCGCGGAAGTACGCGCCGTAGTAGTCGGGGTGGTAGTGCGTGCGCAGCCCCGGCGGGCCTTCGCAGGTGCCGCCGTGCGCGAGCGCGATGCGGTGCACCGCGTCGACCATCGCCCGCGTGCCGGCGGTGAACGCCGCCATCTGGCCGTTGCCCGCGTCGTGCGGCCGGCCGTCGTGGGGCTGGCAGATCACGAAAAAGGGCCGTGCGCGCCCCGCGCTGTGCCAGCCTGCCCAGGGCTTTTCCGGCTCGCAGAAGCGGCGCTCCAGGCCGAGGCCGTCCATCACCGCGTCGTAGAAGGCCAGCGCGCGGTCGAAATCGGAGACGCTGAAGAAGACATGGGAAAACACATCGGCTCCTTGTGAAGAGGATGAACTTCCAGCGGATTGTCGTCAGCGCGGCCAGAGCCACCAGGCCAATCCGGCCGCCACCAACACCCAGATGCCGATGACCAGCGCCATGCCGGCCTTGCTCGTCGGCTTGCTGCCCGTGCGCGCCATCCATTCCTCGGCCCGCACGCGGCTGCGCACGATGACCTCGGGCGGCAGCAGGCGCACCGCGAGCCAGATCAGCGCGGGCAGCAGCAGCACGTCGTCGAGGTAGCCGAGCACGGGAATGAAATCGGGAATGAGGTCGATGGGGCTCAGCGCATAGGCCACGGTGAACCAGCACAGCGCCTTCGGCAGCCATGGCGTGGCCGGGTCGCGGCAGGCGAACCAGAGGGTGACGGCGTCGCGCTTGATGCGGCGCGCCCAGTCGCGCAGGTTCATCGCGGCCGTGCCCTCAAGCCGCGCTGCGCGGCCCGAACATGATGATGCCCATGCCGACGAAGCACACGGCCACGCCGACCCAGTCGCTGGCCGAGGGCGTCACCTTGTCCACGGCCCACAGCCACAGGATCGCCACGCCGATGTAGACCCCGCCGTAGGCCGCATACACGCGGCCCGCGGCGGTCGGGTGCAGCGAGAGCAGCCACGCGAAGAGCGCCAGGCTCAGCGCGGCAGGCAGCAGCAGCCAGGCCGACTGGCCCTGCTTGAGCCACAGGTAGGGCAGGTAGCAGCCGACGATTTCCGCGAGCGCGGTCGCGACGAAGAGGCCGAGGGTCTTGAGCAGGTCCATGGCCGCCATTGTGGCGGTGGCCTGTCGATCTCAGGGCTGTCGTCCGGGGCCTGTGCCGGGCCGCGACGAAGGCTCCCACACATCGGGCGTGGTGGCGACCAGCGACTTGAAGTCTTTCCAAGGCCGCGCGCCCGGCACCGTGCGCCCGCCGACGATCACCACCTTCGCGTAGGCCACCATGCGCTCACGCAGGTAGCGGCGCTCGGACTCGGGCCAGGTCTCGATGGCGTGCGGTCCGCGCGACAGCACGATCTCCTTCACGCCGCGGATGCGGTTGTAGGCGGCCACGGTGCCTTCGAGCGATTCGGCGCGGTCCCACAGGCCCTTGCCGAAGAAGGCGGCGGGCCAGCGGTCCATGCCCGCGAGCGTGGCGGAGTTCGGATAGAAAAGGATGTGGTGGTCCGCCGCCATGCCGCCCAGAAACAGGTTGCGGTCGGCCAGGTCGGGCGCGTCGGGCAGGTAGCCCGCGCCGCTGGCGAACGACGACAGCAGGATGGCTCCGCGGATGTTGCGCCAGCCGCGCGCCGGCGTGCAGTTGGGCACGGGCATGTCGAAGCTGCAGGCGGCCACGTAGTTGCGCGTCAGGGCCCAGGCGGTCGACATCGAGCCGCGCGAGTAGCCGCCCAGCACCAGCGGAATCTCGCTGGCCTTCTGGCCGGCCAGCAGCCGGCCGCGCGCGGCGTTGCCTTCGAGCAATTGGCCCGCCGGCGTGAGCACCCGCAGGCCCTGGCCGTGCTCGAGCTGCGCGAGCACGCGGAACACGTCCTCGCCTTGCTCCAGCGTGTTGGTGTCGCTCACGCCGCCCGACAGGCCTTCGCCGCGCCGGTCGTAGGCCAGCACGTCGAAGCCGGCCTGGTTCAGCGCATGCAGGTTCTCGCGCCACCAGCGCTGGCCCATGGCCTCGGTGGTGCCGTTGGGGAAGGACACCGGCACGGCCTTGCCGCTGGCGCCCTCGATGCGGTAGGCCACTTCGTCCGGGTGCTGGAGGGCCGTGAGCTGCCCGCCACCGCCCGCCGCCATGACGGCGAGGGCGCGCACCTTGCGGCCGCGCCCGTCGTCCACGCCCGCGCCTTCGAGGTACCAGCCGCGCAGCTTGATCGGGTCGGTGAGCTTCAGGTCGAGCCGTTCGAAGGTGTCGCGCGGTACGGTGAACTCGACGATGTGGGTGCGCGCGTCGGCCTCGGCAATGCCTTCGCGGTAGGGTGCCTTGGCGAAGAAGGCGGGGCGGCGGATCTGTTTCAGGTCGACGTTCGGGCTGTCGGCATCGATGCGCCCGGCCGGATCGACCGCGCCCGTCACGCGCGTGGCGCGCGCCTTGTTGGGCGGCAGCCAGCGCTGCATCTGTGCGTTCACGCGCTCGAAGCAGGCCGGCTCGGCCTTGCAGGTGCGCCAGCGCGCCTTGAGCTGGTCGTCGGTGAACGCGCCGACGTGGTAGTCGCCGCCCGCATAGTTGGTGGGCACGGGGTAGGCGCTCATGAGCACGGGCACGCACACGCGCGGGCCGCCGGCGTTCACCGCGGTGCCGGCCTGCGGCAGCAGGTAGCCGCCCACCCGCGCGTTGCGGTCGGCGCCGACCCAGGCCATGCAGTCGGTGGGCGGCGGCTTGCTGGCGGCGGCCTGGCGCTGTTCGGCCGTGGTGCCGGTGGTGCAGGCGGACAGGCCCAGCAGGGCACCGAGCAGGGCGAGCGGAAGGGTGGCGCGGGAAGAACGCATGGGACGGGAAACGCTCGCGGAATGAAGAACCATGTGATTGGAACGCAGCCGGGGCGCAAAAAGGGACCGCACAGGACCAAGCGTGAACAAATGGATGCCGATACTGTTGCAGAAGGCATGCCAGCGTGGCGGGTGTGAACGCCGCGTTCTGGCGCAGGAGGGTTCCTACTGCTTGTGACCGGACGCTGCCTCCCGAAGCATCGGCTGGCGCGCCATCACCTCGTCGCGCGGGCCGTGGTCGCGCACATGGCCGGCTTCCATGAGGATCACCGTGTCGAAGCGCTCGAGCAGGCTCAGCCGGTGCACCGAGGCGATCACGCAGGCCTGCGGAAACGCCGCCGCGATGCGCCCCAGCACGCGCGCCTCGGTGGCGGCGTCGAGCGCGCTGGTCGGCTCGTCGAGCAGCAGCAGCGAACTGCCTTCGGCGGCGAGCACGCCGCGCGCCAGGCACAGCCGCTGGCGCTGGCCGCCCGACAGGTTGAAACCGCGTTCCGAGATCGCGCTGTCCAGGTCGCCGTGCGTGGCCTTCAGCACCTCGTCGAAGGTGCTCGTGTGCAGCGCGGCGCGCAGGCGCTCGTCGTCGCAGGGACGCCCGAAGGCCAGGTTCTCGCGCACACTGGCTTCGAACAGCTCGGTCTCCTGCGGGATCAGCGTGGCGAGCTGGCGCAGCCGGGCCCAGTCGGTCCGCTCGCCGTCGAGCGAGAGCGTGCCGCCGTGCGGTGCATACAGGCCGGCCAGCACGCGCAGCAGCGTGCTCTTGCCGCCGCCGCTCGGGCCGACCAGCGCCACGCGCTGGCCCCGGCGCAGTGAGAGCGCCACGTCGTGCAGGCCGCTGCGCGCGGGCGCGGCCGGGTCGTTGGCGACGGCGCCGCGCGGGGCGTAGCGCCATTGCAGCTGCGCGACCTGCAGCTGCGTCCAAGGCGCCTGCGCGTCGATGCGTTCGTGCGCCGGCACGGCTTCGGGCGGGGCCTCGAGCGTGGGGCTCGTCGGCGCATGCCAGATCGGTTCGGCGCTGCTGTAGTCGGTGTGCATGCGCGCAAAGAAACTGAAGTTGGCCGCCACCGAGGTGACCACGCCCGCCGCCTGCTGCGCGTACTGGTAGATCATGAACACCGCGCCCAGCATCACGGTCTGGCCCGGCGCGCGCGCCTGCCACACATAGATGACGACCAGGCCCCAGGTCAGCGCCAGCCCCATCAGGTCGACCGCGAACCACTTGCCCTCGTTGAGCACCACGGTGCGCTTCAGCGGCAGCGACACGGCCGCCATGCGACGGCGCAGCAACAGGCGCGACGCGCCCTGCAGCCGCAAGCCGATCACCGTAGAGGCGTTGCCCAGGAAGTCGAGCAGCGCGGCCACGTAGCGCCGGTCGGCGTCGTTCTCGGCGCGCGCGAGCTTCATCAGGGCGCGGTCGATGCGCACGATCACCACGCCGATCAGCACATAGCCCGCGAGCGCCGTCACGCCGCTGGTGCGCGACAGCAGCGCCAGTGCCACCAGCGGCCCGACGAAGTTCACGGCGTTGGTGAGCCAGATGAACTGGTTCTGCGCGAAGTCGGCGAGCGCGCGGCTGGCCTGGTGCACGCGGTGCTGCAGCTCGCCCGAGTGGTGGCTGTCGTGCCAGGCGAGCGGCGCGGCGGCGATGCGCGCATAGAGCTGGTCGGCCAGCGTCTCGCGCACCTTCAGGCCCACGTTGCGCTCGAGGATGCGGCCCGGTCCGTGCAGCGCCCACGCGCCGACATACACGGCCGCGAGCGTGGCGATCCAGCGGCCCGCCGCGGGCAGGTCGCCGCGCTGCAGCGCGTTGATGGCCTGGCCGGCGAGGTAGGGCAGCGTGAGGCGGATCAGCTGCGAGCTCGCGAGCAACGCAGTGGCGGCCAGCAGCTGTGCACGCGCACCGGCCGCGAAGTGCCACAACGCGGCGTAGAGCGCACGGATCGCGCGGCCGGGAGATTCGGTGGAGGAGGTGGTCGAACTCGTCATGCGTACATCAACCCGCCTTGCGGAAGGTGAGGTTGATGCGCTGCGCGCCGAGCCGTGCCTGCAGCGGATGCGGTGCGTCCTTGAGCGGCAGCACGCCATGAAAGCGCAGCCGGTCCACGCCGCCCCACACCACCACGTCGCCGTGCACCAGCGGAATGCGGGTGGTCTTGTCGGCGCGCGCGAGCCCGCCGAACTGGAACACCGCCGGCATGCCCAGCGACACCGACACGATCGGCGCGCCGTGGTCGCGCTCGTCGCGGTCCTGGTGCAGCGAGAGCCGGCTGCCCGGCTGGTAGCGGTTGACCAGGCAGGCGTCGGGCGCAAAGCCGTCGAAGCCGGCCAGTGCCGCCGCGTCGCGCGCGAGCAGTGCAAAGGCCTCGGGCATCGCGGGCCAGGGCGCGCCGCTGTCGGGGTCGACCGCGCTGTAGCGGTAGCCGCGCCGGTCGCTGGTCCAGCCGAGCGCGCCGCAGTTGGTGAGCGCGACCGACATCGTGAAGCCGCCCGGCGTGACCAGGTGGCGGAACGGCGCGCGTGCCGCCACGCCGTCGATGGCGTCGAGCAGCGCCTCGGCGCGCGGCAATGCAAAGCCTGGCAGCACGAAGGCGGCCGGGCCGATCGGCTCGCGCGCGGCGCGCGGCGGGGCGTCGAAGAGGTCGAACGTCATGAGGGCATTGTCGCCATCGACAGGGGCGGCTCGGACCGTGGCCGTGGCTGCGATGCATTCAAGCTGTCACAAAGCGTCACTAGCATTCCGAGCACCAAAGCAGTACGCGGCACCGGCCCGGCGCCTGCGATTCCTCCTTCGTCACAGGACCCGGCATGTCTCGCGTTGCTCGGTCACGGTGGGTGTGTGTCTTGACCCTGATCCTCGGAATTCTGTCCCTCGCGGCCGTGTCGCATGCCGGCGAACCTGCGCCTTCGCCGGATGCGGCGGGGCGCATCGCCTTCGACCTGCCGGCCCAGCCGCTGGCCACCGCCGTGCAGGTCTACGCGCAGGCGACGGGGCAGTCCGTGTTCTTCGACGGGCAGCTCACCGCCGGCTTCGAATCCGCCGCGTTGCACGGCCTGTTCACCCCGCGCGAGGCGCTGCAGCGCCTGCTGGCCGGCACGCGGCTGGCCGCGCGCCACACCGACGCGCGCACCTTCACGCTGGTCGAGGCCGAGGCGCCGCCGCCCGCAGTTGCGACGACACCGGCCGCGCCCGCCGCTCCCGCCATGTCCCCGCGCGACGCGCGCGTGGTGCAGCAGGCGCTGGAGCGCACGCTGTGCCGTTGGCCGCATGCGCGCCCGGGCACCTACCGCGCGCTCGTGCAGCTGTGGGTCGGGCCCGGCGGCCATGTGCGGCGCACGCGGCTGCTCAGCTCCACCGGCCTGGCGCAGCGCGACGCCGCGCTCGAAGCCGCGATGAACACGCTGGTGCTCGAGCGCCCGCCCGAAGGCGAGGCCGACCAGCCGCTCACGGTGCTGCTGCTGCCGCGCACCGGCGACCGCCCCGACGTCTGCGACGCAGCGGTTTCTCCCTGAGCAGGCCGTGGAACAGGACACCCCCGGCTTTCTGCGCAGCCTGCTGACCAGCCGCTACATCGACTTCCGCAACCGCCTGCGCCGCCGCCTGGGCTCGGAAGAGCAGGCCGACGACGTGCTGCACGAGACCTGGCTGCGCGTGCAGCGCATGAGCGACCCCGGCCCGGTGCAAAGCCCCATGGCCTACCTGCTGCGCATCGCGTCGAACGTGGCGGAAGACCGGCGCATCTCCCACGGGCGCCTGCTCGACTTCGTGGAGGTCGAGGAGCTGCTGCATTTTTCGGACGACAGCCACGACCCGGCCCGCGTCTCGGAGGCACGCAGCGAGGTGCAGGCGCTGGAGCGCGCGCTCGAGGAACTGCCGCGCCGCCGCCGCGACATCTTCATCGCCTCGCGCGTGGACGAGACGCCGCATGCCGACCTGGCGCGGCGCTACGGCGTGTCGGTGCGCATCGTCGAGCGTGAAGTGAAGGCCGCGCTGGTGCATTGCGCCGGCCGTTTGGGGCGCGATGTGATCCAGCGGTTCGGTCCCGGCGCGGGAAAACAGTCAGAGAAGGTGTGAACGAACCCGCCATGCCCGCTCATCCCGCCGAGACACGCCCCCTCCGCGTTGCAAATGCTCGCCATAGCCCTGGCTATGGCTGCGCTTTGCGCCTTGATGGGACGTGCCTGGACGGGCTGCTCGGCCACGGCGGATCCGTTCACACCTTCTAAAGACATGATGGCCGCCCCCACTCCAATCGACCGCGAACGCGCCGCGCTGGAAACGCAGGCGCACGACTGGCTCGTGCGCCTGACCTCCGGGCGCGCCACCACCGGCGACGCGCAGGATTTCCGTCGCTGGTGCGCCCGCAGCCCGCAGCATGCGCAGGCCATGGCCGACGCGACGCGCCTGTGGGACCTGACCCGGCCCGCCGCCGAAGCGGTGGCACGGCGCATGCCCGCGATGGACACACCGCCGCGCGCGGCCACGGCTATCGCCGTGTCGCGCCCGCCGATGTTCGGCCGCCGCCAGTTCCTCGGCGCCGCGCTCGCAGCCGGTGCCGCCGCCTTCGTGGTGGTGCGCCCGCCGGCCGGCCTGTGGCCCGCGCTGTCCGACATGACGGCCGACTACCGCACCGGCACCGGCGAGCAGCGCCGCGTGGTGCTGGCCGATGCGGCGGCGGTGGTCGAGATGAACACGCAGACCAGCCTCAACCTCGCGCGCGGCGCCGAGGGCGGGCCGCCCGTGCTCGACATGCTCGGCGGCGAGGCACAGGTGCAGCTCGACGCGGCGCGCCGCGCGCCCTTCACCATGACGGTGGGCGGCGCGCGCCTCGTGGCTGCGGCGGCCAGCCGCTTCAACGTGCGCGCCACGGGCGGCGAAGTGTGCGTGACCTGCTTCGCGGGCTCGGTCGAGCTGCGCGACGGCGAGCGCGTGCTGGTGGCGGGCGAGGCGCAGCAGATCCGCTACGGCGGCCGGCGCGAGGCCGAGGTGGCGCGCGCGCCCGACCTCGCGGCGGTGGCGGCCTGGCGCGAGCGCGTGCTGGTGTTCGACGACACGCCGCTGGCGGCCGTGGTCGACGAGATCAACCGCTACCGCCCGGGCCGCCTCATCGTCACGCGCGCCGAACTCGGCCGCCGCAAGGTGCAGGCGCGGCTGCGGCTGGACGAGCTGCCGCATGTCGAGACGCTGATCGCCGTGAGCTACGGCGCGAAGCTCACGAGCCTGCCTGCCGGCATCGTGCTGCTCGGGTAGCCGCGCTGTGTGACGCGGCTGTGAAAAAAACAGTGCTGCGTCCGCGTTCGCAAATTCTCCCGAACTTTTGCAGCGCGCGTGTCGGTCGCATCCGGTGAGCCCGGTCTCTTCTCCAGAACGGTTTTTCTCTGGGGTATGACATGAGCAACAAGACATTCCGCCGCGCGCCGGTCGCGCACGCGGCCGCCCTCGCGCTGGCCATGGCGGGCCTGGCGGGCAATGCACAGGCGCAGCGCGCCTTCAGCGCCGCGTGGATGGCGCAGAAGAACGTGGCGCAGGGCACCGCCGTGGTCACGGGCTACCTGCCCAACGGCACGCCGGCCTCGATGCTGACGAACCCGCTGGCGCAGCAGCAGAAGGCCAACGAGCAGCTGCGCCAGTCGCTCGGCAACCTGGGCCTCGCGGCGCAGGCGATTGCCGCGCAGCAGGCCGCACAGGCCGCCGCACGCGCCGCGGCGCTGAACGATCCCTCGGTGCCCGACGGCCTGGCCGACGGCGGCCTGAAGGTCGACACGAATTCGCTCAGCGCCGGCTGGCTCAACGCCCGCGCGCTGAACCGCGATTCGCAGAAGCAGGTCGACGGCCGCACCGTCGTCACCGTGGAACAGACGGCAGACAAAGCCATCCTGAACTGGGAGACCTTCAACGTCGGGCGCAACACCACGGTCGATTTCAAGCAGCAGGCCGACTGGGCCGTGCTCAACCGCGTGAACGACCCGAAGGCGCGGCCGTCGCAGATCCAGGGTCAGATCAAGGCCGACGGCACGGTGCTCATCGCCAACCGCAACGGCATCGTGTTCAGCGGCACCAGCCAGACCGACACGCGCAACCTTGTGGCGGCCGCTGCCCACATCGGCGACGACCAGTTCAAGGCGCGCGGCATCTACTCGAACGACACCGCGCCGAGCTTCACCACGCGCAAGGAAGACCAGGGCAAGGTCGAGGTGCAGGCCGGCGCACGGCTGACCACCAAGGAGCCCGGCTCCGTCACGCAGGGCGGCGGCTACGTGCTGTTGCTGGGCAAGGAGGTGGCCAATGCCGGCGAGATCGCCGCGCGCAAGGGCCAGGCACAGCTCGCCGCGGGCGACAGCTTCGTGATCCGCAAAGGCATGGGCACCGAGGCCAACGCCTTCTCGACCACGCGCGGCAACGAGATCACGCCGCAGTTCGTGGCCGACAGCACGGCGGGCACGGTGCGCAACACCGGCCTCATCGTGGCGCGCGAAGGCGACATCACGCTCGCCGGCCGCGACGTGCGCCAGGACGGCGTGGCGCTCGCCACCTCCACCGTCGCCGTGCGCGGCACGGTGCACCTGCTGAACTCGGCCGCCGACACGCGCGGCAACGTGGCGCTGGGCAAGGGCGCGGTCACGGCCGTGCTGATCGAGGACGACGGCAAGGCCAGCGCGCTCGACAGCCAGCGCGAGGCGCTCATCAAGGAGTCGGCCGCGCAGGACGCCGCGCGCGCGCTCGTGCCGCCCGCGCTCTTCGACAACCTCTCGCGGCTGTCGGACCGGCGCGACCAGTCGCGCATCGAGATCGTCTCGGGCGGCGACATCCGCTTCGAGGGCGAGTCGCTCACGCTGGCCACCGGCGGGCAGATCGCGGCCAGCGCCACGCGCCGCAGCTTCGTGGCCGACAAGGCGCGCCTCGATGTGTCGGGTGCGGTGGGCGTGAACGTGACGATGGAATCGAACAACGTCAAGGTCAACGTGCAGGGCAACGAGATGCGCGACGCCCCGCGCAACCGCGAGAGCGGCAAGCTCTTCAACAATGACGTGTGGATCGACCGGCGCAAGCTCGTGCGCGTGGCGCCCGGCGTGGGCGGCTACGAGGGCGAGCGCTGGTACGCGGCGGGCGGCCTGCTGGAGGTCGGCGGCTACCTGGGCAACCAGGGCCACGGCATCGGCGAATGGGCCGCGCAGGGCGGCACGGTGGTGCTGGGCGGCAGCGAGGTGGTCACGCAGGCGGGCTCGACGGTCAACCTGTCGGGTGGTTCGCTCAACGTGCAGACCGGCAAGATCTACCAGACCTGGCTCAAGGGCAGCGACGGGCGGCTGTACAACCTGAACAGCGCGCCGTCGGACCTGCTGTACGACGGCGTCTACAAGGGCTTCGAGGCCGAGCACGTGCGCTGGGGCAAGGCGAACACCGACTATTTCTACAACCCGCTGATCGGGCCGCAGCGCAAGCTGGAGAACGGCTATACCGTCGGGCGCGACGCCGGCCGGCTGGTGGTGAGCGCGCCCACGGCGGTGCTCGAAGGCGACATCGTGGCCGAGGTGTTCAACGGCGCGCAACAGACGCGCGCACGCGACGCCGCGCTGGACGACGGCTACCGCCAGTCGCAGAGCGCGGTGGCGCGCGGCGGCGTGCTGGCGGTGGGGCGCTACGGCGCGCTCGGTCGCATCGACCTGTTCGACACCGACGTGCGCTTCGGCGACGTGGCACCGGTCACGCAGCAGATGGCCGCGGCCGACGCACTGGCCGACGAGCGCATCGGCACGCTGTGGCTCGACGCGGCGCACCTGAATGCGCAGCGCCTGTCGGTGCTGGACATCGGCACGCGCGGCAGCATCAACGTCGAGAAGGCGCTCACGCTGGCCGACGGCGGACGCATGGCCCTGCTCGGCGCGTTCATCGACATCGGCGCCGACGTCACGGTGCGCGGCGGCGCGCTGGAGGCCGGCAATGTCTTCACGTCGCCGGTGGCGGGGGCCCAGCCGCGCGTGCTGGTGAAGGACGCCGATTCGTCGCTCACCGTGCGCGACGGCGTCACGCTCGACCTGCGCGGACGCCGGGTCGACATCGGCACGGCGCCTGAAGACTCGGCCACGCTCGCGGTCATCGACGGCGGCACGGTGCGCCTCGAATCGACGCACGGCGTGACGGTCGGGCAGGGCAGCCTGATCGACGTGTCGTCGGGTGCCGCGCTGCTGGCCAAGGGCAAGCAGAAGGGCGGCAAGGGCGGCAACGTGACGCTGGTGGCCGACTCGGCCGCGTCGCCCACCGATGCGAAGGGGCGCCTGTCGCTCGGCGGCGAGATCCGCGGCCATGGCGTGACCGGCGGCGGCACGCTGAAGATCGAAACGGGCCAC
The DNA here is from genome assembly GCF_059423125.1 of Variovorax sp. GW531-E2. Classification (NCBI taxonomy): domain Bacteria; kingdom Pseudomonadati; phylum Pseudomonadota; class Betaproteobacteria; order Burkholderiales; family Comamonadaceae; genus Variovorax; species Variovorax sp. GW531-E2. Next base: position 234,949 of record NZ_JBWKXQ010000001.1, read on the forward strand.
GCGCTGCTCATCGGTCCCGACCCGGCGCTGTCGGACGCGACGCAGCTCGTGCTCGACGCGTCGCGCCTGCAGTCGGGCTTTTCCACCTACGACTTCAACGGCCACGCGGGCCTCACGGTCGCGCCGGGCGCGCAGCTCGACGTGCTCATGCCGGTCTACCGCATCGAGCCCGGGGCCGGTGCCGACCATGAAGGCGGCATCGCATTGCCACTGTGGACGCCGCCGCTGCTGCAACAGGACACGGTGAACCGCCAGACCGTGCAGCGCCAGGGCGCCGACCTCGTGCTGCGTTCGCAGCGCCGCATTACCGAAGGCGGCAACGTCGCCATCGGCGCGGGGGCGGTGGTGACGGTCGATCCGGGCCGCTCGATCCAGCTGCTCGGCGGCGGCCTGAGCAGCTTCGTGGTCGATGGCCGGCTCAACGCCTGGGGCGGGCGCATCGCCATCGACATCGAGGCGCCGGCGTTCAACTCGCCGCTGAGCACCTCGCTGCAGCCGCACAACCGCTCGGTGTGGATCGGCGAGGGCGCGGTGCTCGACGTGGCGGCGCGCGCGCAGACCGGCGTCGACGACGACGGCCGCCGCTACGGCAGCGTGCGCAACGGCGGCACCATCTCCATCGGCGGCGCGCTCGACTGGGAAGCCAAGGGCGCGGCCAACGCACCCGACCTCGCGATCGTCATCCGCCCCGGCGCGCTGCTCGATGCCTCCGGCAGCCATGCGCGCATCGACGTGCCGGCCGTGGGCGGCCTGTGGCGCGAACTCGACGTGGCCAGCGACGGCGGCAGCATCGTGCTCAAGTCGGCGCACAGCCTGTACCTGGACGGCACGCTGCGTGCCCACGCGGGCGGCGCGAATGCGGCGGGCGGCACGCTCGCGGTGGCGCTCGAAGCGCCGGTGTTCTCGAAGATCTACACCGTCGACGACGCCGTGCGGCAGGCGCGCGAGCTGGTGATCTCGCAGACCCAGCAGCCCAGCGGATTGCCGGCCACCCTCAAGCCGGGCCATGCCGATGCGGCACTGGCCTACGGCAAGGGGCGCCTGAGCGCGGACCAGGTGCGGGACGGCGGCTTCGGCAACCTGTCGCTGCTGGTCAACGGCCTGCTGAGCTTCGACGGCCACGTCGACCTCACGACCGCGCAGAGCCTGCGCCTGTACGCCGGCAGCTTCGCGCTGGCCGACAGCGCGGCCACCGATTCGAGCGTGCGGCTTGCCTCGTCCTACCTGCGGCTGGCCGGCGTGACCGGTGCGCCCAAGCAGGACAACGAGGTGATCTACACCACCACCTGGCGCCACGGCGCATCGACCCGCGCGAGCGAGGCCACCTTCACGGCCGAGGCTGACCTGATCGACATCCGCGACCGCGTGGGCTTCGGCGCGCACGGCGAGATCGCCATGAAGACCGGCCCCGCGCAGGTGGTGGACCGCCGCGGCTTCGACGCCGTGAGCATGACCAGCCGCGGCGACCTGCGCCTGCTGGGCGGCACGCCCACGCTCGGCCTGCTCGGCGCGACCACGACCGAGCTGGCGACGCTGGGCGACCTCACGCTCACCGCCGCGCAGATCTACCCCGCCACCGGCGCCAACGCGCAGATCCGCGCGGGCTACGACGAGGGCCGCGTGCTCGACATCCGCCGCCAGGTCGAGGGCGACGTGGCGATGCCGCAGTCGGCATTCGGCACCCTGGCGCTCGGCGGCGGCACGGTGCGCCAGGGCGGCATCGTGCGCGCGCCGCTGGGCAACCTCATCGTGGGGCAGGACGGGCGCAGCACCTTCGAGGCGCGCGCCACCGTGGTCGACCTGCTGCCGGGCAGCATCACCTCGGTCAGCGGCGCCGGCCTGCTCATGCCCTACGGCGGCACGACCGACGGCATCGGCTACAGCGTGGCCGGCGCGTCCATCGACAAGCGCGCCATCGGCAGCAGCGGCATCCTGCTCACGGGCGACAGCGTGGTCGGGCACCAGGGCGCGCTGCTCGACCTGTCGGGCGGCGGCGAGCTCACGGGCGCGGGCTTCGTCAGCGGTCGCGGCGGCTCGGTGGACGTGCTGCGCACGCCGTTGGCCAATGCCAATCCGGCCAACACCTTCAGCAAGGCGGGCAACGGCGTGTACGCCATCGTGCCGGGTTTCCAGGGCGGCTACGCGCCGGTGTCGCCGGACGCGGGCGCGGGCGAGCCGGCCATGGGCCGGCAGGTCACGCTCGATCACGATGTGGGCGGGCTCAAGGCCGGCACCTACACGCTGCTGCCTTCGACCTACGCGCTGCTGCCCGGTGCCTTCCGCGTGGAAGTGGGGGCGCAAGGCGCGCTGCCCGCGACGCCGCTGCCGGCCGGCTACGGCTCGTACGTGGCGAGCGGCTACCTCGGCGTGGCGAACACGGCGGTGAAGTCGTCGCTGGCCAGCCAGCTGGTCGTCACGCCGGCGGCGCTGGTGAAGCAGCACGCCAGCTACAACGAGATGGGCTACGACGCCTTCGTGGTGGCCGACGCGGCACGTCGCGGCGGCGTGCGCGGCGAGATCGCGGCCGACGCCCGCAACCTGCTGCTGGACTACTTCTATTCCAAGCCGAAGGACGGCGTGTCGATGCTGCAGTTCGACGGGACGGCGCTGTTCAACCCGGCGGCCGGCAGCGCGGGCTTCGGCGGCACGTTGTCGGCGAAGGGCATCGCCATCGAGGTGACGGCGCCGGGCGCGCAGCGCACGGCCGGGTTCACGGGCGCGTCGCTGCAGGCCGACCAGCTCAACGCCTTCGGCGCGCCACGGATGATCCTGGGTGGCCAGATCGACCTGCCGTATGCCGACAACTACGCAACCTTCAAGTCGAACACCGGCCATGTCGTCGTGCGCAGCGGCGCGACCTTGCGCGGCGCGGAAATCTTCCTCGTGGCCGGCGGCTACGGCGACGGCATCCAGGTGGAGCAGGGCGCGTCGCTGAACACGCTGGGCGCTGGTGCGCCGGCCTACGATTCCACCGACGGCGTGGTGTTCTCGGCGGGCTTGGGCGGGGTGCTGGGCCTGTCGAACGGCTGGATCAACCTGCTGCCGCCCGTCGCCGGGGGGATACCCGCCACGGTCCAGATCGGCGCGTGCCCCAGCGGCGCCTGCACCGGCCACACCACGCTGTACGGCGAGGGCACACTGGCCGTGGCCACCAACCGCTCGTTCACGATGGCCGACAACGTGCGCTACGGCGCGAAGAACCTGCTGCTGGCGGTGTCCGCGGTCAACCTGGGCAGCGACGCGGCGCTGCAGCAGGCGGCCGCCAACGGCCAGCTGCCGTCGGGCCTGTCGATGAACCAGGGCATCCTGGCGAACCTGCTGGCCGGCAACAAGGGCGAAGGCGTGCCCGCGGTCGAGACGCTGGTGCTGAACGCGCGCGAGTCGGTGAACATCTACGGCGCGGTGTCGCTGGACACGCTCGACCCCGCCACCGGCGTGTCGTCGATCGAGCGGCTGGTGCTGGGCACGCCCGCCATCTACGGCTACGGCGGCGCGGGCGACACCGCGAAGATCACGACCGGCGAATTCATCTGGACCGGCCTCACGCCGCGCCCGCCCGGCAACGACGAGATCTTTCCCGGTGGGAACGCACCGGGCGGCGCCATCGGCAGCCTGCTGGGCCACGGCACGCTCGACGTATCGGCCGCGCGCATCGTGCTGGGCCACGCGCCCAGCACGCAACCCGACGCGGGCTACTCGGCGGACCGGCTCGCGCTGGGCTTCGGCACGGTCAACCTGAACGCGAGCGAGCGCATCACCGCCAACGGCAAGGGCACGCTGGGCGTGTACCACCAGCAGGGCGCGTACGTGACGGGCAAGGGCTACGACCACACGGGCGGCCAGCTGAACCTGCGCACCCCGCTGCTCACCGGCGAGGCCGGCTCGAACAACCGCATCACGGCGGGCGGCGACATCGTGGTGAGCGCACCGGCAGGCGCGCAGCCCGCCGGTGACGCGGCGCTGGGCGCGCAGCTGGCGCTCACCGGCCGCAACATCACCATCGACGGCACGGTCGGCCTGCCCTCGGGCAAGCTGCAGCTCACGGCCAGCGGCGATGTGACGCTGGGCGCCAATTCGCGCATCGACCTCGCGGGCCGCGCCGTGAAGTTCTTCGAGCAGACGCGCTACAGCCGCGGCGGCGACCTGGAGGTGACGAGCACGGCCGGCAACATCGTGCAGGCGGCGGGTTCGGTGATCGACCTGTCGGCCACGCACAACCGCGGCGGCACGCTGCAGGCGACGGCGCTGGGCGCCGGCGCGGGCCGCATCGACCTGGGCGGACGCATCCTCGGCACCGCGAGCGGCACGTACGACGCGGGCGGCACCATCGTGCCCTACGACGCGGCCGAGATCAGCGTGCGCGGCCAGACCGTGGCCGACTTCGCGGGCCTGAATACGCGCCTCAACGAAGGCGGCGTGACCGGCGCGCGCCGCTTCCAGATCAAGCAGGGCGACCTCGCCATCGGCGACGAAGTGAAGGCGCGCGTGGTCGAGGTCACGCTCGACGGCGGCAGCCTCACGGTGAACGGCCGCATCGACGCGAGCGGCTTCCAGGTGGGCGCGATCCGCCTCGCGGCCAAGGGCGACCTCACCGTGAACGGCACGCTCGACGCGCACGCCACCGGCCTGCGCGTGGACAGCTACGGCAAGATCATCGACAGCCCGAACCGCGCCATCGTCGACCTCACGAGCACGCACGGCACGCTGACGCTGGGCGGCGGCGCGGCCATCGACCTGCGTGCGGGCACGGCCGTGAGCGCGGCACAGGGCAACGACGGCGCATCGCGCGGCACGCTTGCGCTGAACGCGCCGCGGCGCGGCGACAACGACGTGGCGGTGAACGTCGCCGGCACGCCCGCCATCCAGGGCGCGAAGACCATCGCGGTCAACGCCTTCCGCACCTACAGCGACGCACCGCTGGCGAGCGCGCCCGACGTCACGGGCCATGTGCCGCAGCTCATCACGCAGAAGTACCTCGACGAGATCGACGGCCACAGCAGCGCCTTCATCGACAAGGCGCTGGCCAACACCTCGCTGTCGGCGCGCCTGGCAGGCCTGGGCAGCTACCACCTGCGCCCCGGCGTGGAGATCGTCAGCAGCACCGGCGAGGGCGACCTCAGCGTGGTCGGCGACATCGACCTCTCGGGCTACCGCTATGGCCCCGGTGCCGACCGCAACGATCCGGCGCGGCGCGGCTTCGGCGAGCCCGGCGTGCTGGTGATCCGCGCGGGCGGCAACCTCAACGTGTACGGCAGCATCAACGACGGCTTCGCGCCGCCGCCGGCCACGCCCGACGACAAGGGCTGGTACCTCACCGAGCAGCGCACGAAGTTCGGCACGCCGTTCACGCCCGACGGCGGCGACATCGTCGTGCCGATCGACGGCGTGGTGCTCGACAAGGGCACCGTGTTCCCGAAGGACGCGCTGCTGAACTACGACGTGCCCGCCGAAGCCATGGCGCTGCCGGCCGGCACGGTGCTGCCCGTGACCGTGACCTTGGGCGCGGCCTACACGCTGCCCGCCGGCACGGTGCTGCGCGCCAACGTCTACAACGCCGACGGCAGCGTGCGCCTGAAGGCCGGCACGGTGCTGGGCGAGGCCGTGGTGCTGGACAGCGGCATGAAGCTGGGCGCGGGCACCGCGCTGCGCGCCGAGGCCAGCGTGCAGGCGATGGTGTGGCCCAAGGGCGTGCGCCTGCCGGTCGCGATGAAGGCCGACGGCACCATCGCGCTGGCGCGCGGTGCGGTGATTCCGTCGCTGACCGATGTGCAGCTGCCGAACGACGCGGCCGTCAACCTGCGGCCCGAAGTCGACGGCGTGCAGGGCCGCAACTGGGCCGTGGCGCCGATGCTGGGGCAGGGCGCGACGAGCTGGAGCCTGCAGCTCACGGCCGGCGCCGACCTGGACTCGGCCGACCGCCGCGCGCTCGACCCGGCCAAGCACGGCGCGCTCATCCTGGCCGACAGCCACGCGATGTACAACGTCAAGCTCACGCCGGGCGGCAGCGGCTTCCTGTGGGGTCCGAACGGGCCCATGTGGGGCCACGACGAGGGAACGCCGATGGACCCGCTGGATTTCGAGGCGGGCTACTGCGACTGGGGCGGTGAGGGCACCTGCGTGGTCGACCCGGCGCGCCTTTCCTACTTCTGGGGCCCCAACGGCGACGATTGGGACCCGAGCTTCGTCGAGGGCACGCCGGTGCTGCCCGAATACGTCACGATCTGCGAGTGGGGGCCGGGCATCTGCACGACGGTCATCAACCCCGTCAAGGACGTCACCAAGTACACGCCGCTGTCGCCGATGTTCAGCGTGCTGCGCACCGGCACGGGCGACCTGGGCCTGGCGGCGGCGGGCAACTTCGTCATGGAGTCGCCGTTCGGCGTCTACACGGCCGGCACGCGCTCGGCGCCGCTGCTCGACGCCAACGGGCTCGACCCCTTCAACCTCGCACGCGGCAAGGCCGTCGGCGGCTCGGTGATCGGCCCGCAGACGGCGGACTACAGCGCCGCGCTCGCGGCCTACCAGGCCTGGTACCCCGAGCAGGGCGGCAACCTCGACATCACGGTGGGCGGCAACGTCGTCGGCGACGTCTGGGGTCATTTCGGGGGCGAGCGCGGACAGGCGCCGAGCGCCGCGGTGGGCAGCTGGCTGTGGCGCCAGGGCTCGGGCACGGCCCTGGCCGGCAGCGACCGCATCGCGACGTCGTGGTGGATCAACTTCGGCACCTACGCACTGCCGGCCGGTGCGCAGGTCAGCACCGACAGCAGCCCCGAGCCCTTCCTGGTGGGCTTCACCGGCATGGGCACGCTGGGCGGCGGCAATCTCACGCTGCGCGCGGGCGGCGACGCGGGCCTCACCACGCGGCTGGGCAACGGCCAGGTCTGGCAGCGCAGCGAGGCCATCGTGGCGGCGGTCGGCAGCACGGGCCGCGTCGACGCGAACGGGCAACTGACGCTCACCGGCGGCGGCGACCTGCAGCTGCGCATCGGCGGCGTGGTCAATCCGAACCTGGCCGCGGCGCAGTACGGCAGCTCTGGCACCAATACGCAGTACCAGGACCTCAACGGCGCCCTGGTCAACCTGCGCGGCGCGGCCACCGTGTCGGCCTCCGCCATCGGCGGCGTCGAGGTGCGCTACCGCAAGTACGCGTTCTCGCTGCCGGGCCAGGAGGGCGATGTGAAGGACACGCGCCCCATCGACCCCTTCACCCCGACCATCGGCGTCGGCAATGCCGGCATCGTGCTCGTGCCGGGCGACTCGGCGATGTACCTGGACACGCCGGGCGACCTGGTGCTCACCAGCGTGGCCGACGCGGGCCGCGCGCGCGTGCCGAACAGCTCGGCATTCAGGCTGGGCGGCACCGAGTACGGCATCGGCCAGGGCTGGTTCACGCTGTGGACCGACCGCACCGCGATCAACCTGTTCAGCGCGGGCGGCAACCTCACGCCCGGCACCGACCTGGCGAACCGGGAGGCCGCCGGCCGGTACCTGGGCAGCATCAACATGAGCGACAACGTCACGGTCTATCCGTCGATCCTGCGCGCGACGGCGGCCTCGGGCAGCCTGTACTACGGCTTCTCGGCCACGCCCGCCACGCAGGCGACTGGCCGTGCGCTGGTGCTCGCGCCGTCGCCCTCGGGCGCGCTCGAGTTCCTAGCGGGCAACTCGCTGTTCGGCGGCGGCTATCCGGTGGGGATGTCGGGCGCGGTCACGCCGCTGCCCACGCCCTGGGCGCCCGCCTTCGTGGGCTACAACTCGCGCCAGCAGCCGGTGGTCTACAACACCAGCCCGGAGGGCTCGATGGTCGGATCGCCCGGCGTGCCGAACTACGGGGTGGTCGACAACCACCCTCTGTTCGCCTTCGGACCGGACACGCTGGGCGCCCGCGCGCTGCACCCGGCCGATGCGCCGCCCTCGCTGTTCTACGCCGTGCGCGGCGACATCCTGGGCCTGGCCAGTGGCACGGCGCGCAAGGTGCAGGCCAGCGGCGAACCCGCGCCCGAGACCTGGTACCGCTCGGCCGCGCCGGCACGCATCCGCGCCGGGCGCGACATCGTCGGCACCGAGGCGCTGATCGTGAACAACGACCCGCGCGACGTGTCGCTGGTGCAGGCCGGGCGCGACATCCTGTACGCGAACCTGCAGGTGGCGGGCCCCGGCACGCTGGAGGTGTCGGCCGGCCGCCACATCACGCAGGACGACCGCGCCAGCGTGGTCAGCCGCGGTGCGCTGGCCGAGGGCGACACGCGCCCCGGCGCGAGCATCGCGATGATGGCCGGCATGGGCGCCGCAGGCCCGGATTTTTCGGCCATCGCCGATCGCTACCTCGACCCCGCGAAGCGCGCCGAGTCGGGCCCCGGCCAGTCGCTGGCGAGCCAGCCGGGCCGCGTGGTGAAGACCTACGACGCCGAGTTGGCCGCATGGCTCAAGGAACGCTACGGCTTCGTCGCCACCAGCGCCGACGCGAAGGACCCGGGCAGCGCGCTCGCGTACTTCAAGGCGCTGGCGCCCGAGCAGCAGCGCGTGTTCCTGCGCGGCGTGTACTTCGCCGAGCTGCGCGCCGGGGGCCGCGAGTACAACGACGTGGACGGCCCGCGCTACGGCAGCTACCTGCGCGGGCGCGGCATGATCGCCACGCTGTTCCCCGACCTCGACGCGGCGGGCCAGGAGATCGTGCGCACCGGCGACATCATCCTGTACGGCCCCTCGGGCGTGCACACCGACTTCGGCGGCGACATCCAGATGATGGCGCCGGGCGGGCAGATCGTGGTGGGCGTGCAGGGCGCGGTGCCGCCGGGCAGCGCGGGCGTGATCACGCAGGGCATGGGCCACATCCAGTTGTTCAGCGAAGGCAGCCTGCTGCTGGGCCTGTCGCGCGTGATGACCACCTTCGGCGGCGACGTGCTGGCCTGGTCGGAGCAGGGCGACATCAACGCGGGCCGGGGTTCCAAGACCACGCTGGTCTACACGCCGCCCAAGCGCGTGTACGACAACATCGGCAACGTGAAACTGTCGTCGCAGGTGCCCAGCTCGGGCGCCGGCCTGGCCACGCTGGCGCCCATCGCCGAAGTGCCGGCGGGCGACATGGACCTGATCGCGCCGCTGGGCACCATCGACGCGGGCGAGGCGGGCATCCGCGTGTCGGGCAACGTGAACCTCGCGGCCCTGCAGGTGGTGAACGCGGCCAACATCCAGGTCAAGGGCGAGTCGGCCGGCCTGCCGGTGGTGGCTTCGGTGAACGTAGGCGCGCTCACCAACGCCAGCGCGGCGGCCTCGCAGGCCGTGGGCGCGGCGCAGGAGGCGATGCAGCGCGAACGCGCGGCGGCGCGCCAGGCGCTGCCGTCGGTGTTCTCGGTGCGCGTGCTGGGCTTCGGCAACGAGGCCGCCGACGGCGCCGCCGCGCCGGCCGATGCGGGCCGCGCCGCGGCGCGCCCGGTGGGCTACGACGCGCACAGCCCGGTGCAGGTGCTGGGGCGCGGGCCGCTGGGCGACGCGCAGAAGACGAAGCTCACGGCGCAGGAGCGGCGTCTGCTGGGGCAGTGAGAGGGAAGGGCGGCAGATGAAATTTTTGTGACAAACGACATTCCGGGGCGCGCAGTTCCGTCTTTGTCTCAGAGCTTTCGTGACTGTCCGATGCCCCCTCTGCTGTTGTCTTCTGCCGGCCCCCGCCCGTCCCGGTGGGCGTCGTTCCTGCTGGTCACGGCGTTCGCCGTCCTGGCCGGCGCGGCGCATGGCGCGCCGCCCGAGGCCAACGCCAGCGGCGTGTTCCTCAACGCCGCCGGCGACGTGCTGACCGCGCGCCATGCGGTGGCGGACTGCCGTTCGCTGTTCGCCCTCAAGGACGCGCTGGTGGCGCAGGCCCGGGTGATCGCCGAGAGCACCGAGCTCGACGTCGCCGTGCTGCGCACCACCCTCACGCCGTACCTGCACGCCACGCTCGCGGCGGACGCGCGCGCGCCGGCCCCGGGCAGCGTGGGCGTGTTCACCGAGGCCTACGCGGTGCTGCAGCGCATGCCCGATCGCGCGGCGTTGCTCAGCAACGCCATGACCGTGCCTGGCGTGGAAGGCCTGCAGCTGCTGTCGGGCGTGCAACCCGGCGCCAGCGGCAGCGCGGTGCTGGGCGCCGACGGCCTGTTGCTCGGTGTGGTGGTCGAGCGTGTCGCCGCCGCGCCGCATGCGTCGGGCATGGTGCTCAGCCGCGCGGCCTCGGCCGCGGGCGTGGCGGGCGGCGTGACGCGGGTGCGCGCGGTGCCGGCGGCGCGCCTGCGCGACTTCCTGGACGCCCACGGCATCGCCTACACGCACAGCCGCGAACCGCAGCTCGGCCCGCAGCAATCGCCCGCCGCGCGGGCCTCGACCCTGTCGGTCGGCGTGCTGTGCGGCTGAGCGTCCTTCTTCGACTTTTCATTGGAACTCCCATGACCTTTTCTTTCGGCAAAACCCTCGGCTGGCGCCGCCTGCGCCTGGCGCTCGGCGGGCTCGGCCTCGGGCTGTCCGCCGCCGCCGCGCCCCTGGCCGCATCGGCGCAGGCCCAGCCGCAGGTGCCGCAGCACTGGATCAGCTACGCCAACCTCGCCAGCAACCAGCTGCAGTCCTCGCTCAGCGACCCGGCCAGCGACACCGTGGTGCGGCTGCACACGTGGATGCAGGAACGCATGCTGAAAGAAGGCCAGCCCGTGCCGCCCGCGCCGGTGGTGGTGCGCGTGTGGGTCGCGGGCAGCGGCAAGGTCGAGCGCGTGGCCTTCGATTCGCTGGGCGACGCGCAGGCCGACACCGACCTGCGCGCGCTGCTCACCGCGCAGCCGCTGGCCGAGCCGCCGCCGCGCGACATGCGCCAGCCGATGGTGCTGCAACTCACGCTCAGCTTTGTCGCGCGCACCTGACCGATCACGGCGCCTTTGCGTGGCGCTGCTGGGCCTTGCGGCTGCAATACCGCTGCACGCCGCCATGCCGTGGCCCGTGCCGGGGCTCGCGGCACTGGTGAAGGCCTTCGGGCCGGCCGTGGTCCACATCGGCGTGGAGCGGCCGTCGGTGCCGGCGCGCCGCTTCAGCGACCGCTGGCTGCTGCGCGCACCGCCGGCCGAGGCCGATGAAAGCAGCCTGGGCAGCGGCTTCCTCGTGAGCGCCGACGGGCTCATCCTCACCAACGCGCACGTGGTCGCGCACGGCACGCAGATCCGCGTGAAGCTGCCCGACCGGCGCGAGTTCCGGGCGCGGCTCATCGGCCTCGACGCACTGGCCGACGTGGCCTTGCTGAAGATCGACGCGACCGGCTTGCCCACGGTGCGCATCGGCGACCCGGCGGACGTGGAGCCCGGCGACGGCGTGGCGGCCATCGGCTCGCCCTACGGCTTCGGCAACTCGGTGACGGCCGGCATCGTCAGCGCCAAGGGGCGGCTGCTGCCGGGCGCCGAGTCGATGCAGTTTTTGCAGACCGACGTGCCGATCAACCCCGGCAATTCGGGAGGGCCGCTGTTCAACCTGCGCGGCGAGGTGATCGGCATCAACTCGCGCATCTACAGCCGCAGCGGCGGTTACCAGGGGCTGTCGTTCGCCATTCCCATCGACGCCGCCATGCGCATCAAGGACCAATTGCTGGCCACCGGCACCGTCACGCGCGGGCGCATCGGCGTGGCCGTGCAGGAGGTGGGGCAGGCGCTGGCCGACACCTTCCGCCTGCCGCGCCCGGCCGGCGCGCTGGTGACCGACGTGGAGCCGCGCGGCGCGGCGGCACGGGGCGGGCTGAAGACCGGCGACGTGATCCTGTCGGTGCAGGGCCGCGAGGTGGTGCAGGCGGCCGACGCGCTGGGCTTCATCGCCGAGCAGGTGCCGGGGCAGCGTGCACGCCTCATGGTGTGGCGCGACCGCGCCGAGCACGTGGTCGAGGTGAAGGTGGAGGGCTACGACACGCCGCGCCTGCAGGGCGACGCGGCGGCAGCGGCCTCGGTGCCCTCGCGCCTGGGCTTCGCGGTGCGCCCGCTGGCGCCGGCCGAGCGGCAGTTTCTGCGCGTGGAGGGCGGGCTGCTGGTGCAGCGCGTGAACGTGGCGGCGTCGCGCGCCGGCGTGCAGCCGGGCGACGTCATCCTGGCGCTCAACGGCCAGCCGATCGACAGCGCCGAAGCCCTGGCCCAGGCGCTGGAGGGGGCCGACGGCACGGCGGCGCTGCTGGTGCAGCGTGCGGGGGCGCGGATCTTCGTGCCGATCTGCGCGCAGGCCGGGTCGCCGAAGTGCTGAGCAGGGCGTCGCGCTGACCGGCCGCGTCATTCGAGCGTCACGAAGCGAACCTAGCATCCGCTTCGACATGCCCCCCGGGCGGCGGCTTTCGCCGGGCGTATCGAACTCATGCGGCATGCACCTCCTTCCTTTCCTCTCGTCTCCCTGGCCAGCATCGCGCTGGTCGCCTGCATGACCGGGCCGTGGACGAGCGCCCGCGCGCAGTCCGACGCGGCGCCGCTTCGGCCGCAGGCCGCGCGCATCGCCTTCGACATCGAGGCCCAGCCGCTGGCTGCGGCGCTGGAGCAGTACGGCCGCGCCACCGGCCTGCCGGTGTTCTTCGATGCCGAACGCGTGGCCGGACGTCACGCCGCGCCCGTGCACGGTCTGTTCGATGCGCAGGCCGCCCTCGATGTGCTGCTCGCGGGCACGGGCCTGGTCGCCGACGACGCCGGCGTGGGGGGCGCGACCGCCTTCGTGCTCCGGCTCGCGCCGGCTGTGCCCGCGCCGGCACGCCCAGCTGATGCGGTGCAGGCCGCGCCCGCCACCGCGCACCGCGGCTACGACGGGCTGGTCCAGACCCGCGTCTGGGAAGCCCTGTGCGCCCACCCGCGCGCAGCGCCGGGCGGCTACCGCGCGGCGATGCGTTTCGTGATCGACGGCACCGGCCGCATCGCCCATGCCTTCCTGCTGCACACCAGCGGCGAGCGCGCACGCGACGACGCCATCCTCGACACCCTGCGGCAGCTGCGCATCGATCGCGCGCCGCCGCCGGACATGGCGCAGCCGCTCACGATGCTGATCCTGCCGCGCTCGCAGACGCCCGGGCTCGAGTGCCCGGTGCGCCACTGACGCCACCGCCATGCCCGAGAACGCGCTGCCCGCGTTGCGCGACTTCCTGGTCGCGCGCTACGACGAGCTCAAGCAGCGGCTCGCGCGGCGGCTGGGTAATGCCGAGCGCGCCGGCGATGCGCTGCAGGACACCTGGCTGCGCCTGGAAAGCCGCGACGACATCGACGGCGTGAACGACCCCGCCGCCTACCTGCTGCGCGTGGCCGTCAACCTGGCCTACGACCAGGTCGCGAAGCAGGGGCGCCTGGCCACGTCCGACGAGATCGAGGCGCTGCTCGACGAAACGCCCGATCCCGCGCCGGGGCCCGCGCAGATCGCGCAGGACCGCGCGGAGCTGGCCACGCTGCGCGCGCTCATCGAGCGGCTGCCGCCACGGCGCCGGCAGGTGCTGGTGATGGTGCGCTGGCAGCACCTGCCGCAGCGCGAGGTGGCGGCGCGGCTGGGCATCTCGCTGCGCACGGTGGAGAAGGAACTCAAGGAGGCGCATGACCACATCGCCGCCCGCATGGGCCGCGCGGACCGCGCACCCGACGCGAGGGAGCCGCATGAAAAATAAAGTGCGGTTCACCGCGTCGAGAGCCGTCTCATGGGTATGCGACATCTTTCAGCGCGCGCGGGTTGAAGCCCCGATGACCCCGTCCGATGCACAGGCACAGGCCTTGCGCGAAGCGCAGGCCTGGCTGCGCCGGCTGTCGTCCGGCGCGGCCACCCAGCACGACGTCGAGGGCTTTCGCCGCTGGCGCGATGGCAACCCCCAGCACCAGCCCGCGCTGGCGCAGGCCCGACGCCTGTGGCAAGCGCTCGACCCGGCCATCGGCGGCATGCCGGCCGAGGTCCAGCGAGCTCCCATCCTGTCGGCGCGGCCGGTGGCCGCGCGCCGCGCGTTCCTCGGTGCGGCGGTGGGTGCGGCTGGCGCCGCGGGCGTGGCGGTGGTCTCTCCGCCGCTGGGCCTGTGGCCGTCGCTCGGCGAGTGGAACGCCGACTACCGCACGGCCACCGGCGAGCAGCGCGCGGTGCAGGTGGCCGAGGGCGTCGACCTGGTGCTCAACACGCAGACCAGCGTGCAGCGCCGCAGCGTCGAAGGTCGCGTCGTCGGCATCGACCTGATCGCGGGCGAGGCGGCGGTCGACCTGGTGGCCGGGCCGCAGCCCTTCGGTGTGGTGGCGGGCGCGGCCCGCAGCGAGGCGCAGGCCGGCCGCTTCGAGGTGCGCTACCTCGCGGGCCGGGGCTGCGTGACCTGCCTCGAAGGGCGCGTGCGCGTCACGCATGCGAGGGGCACGCGCGAGTTGCAGGCCGGCGAGCAGGTGCTGTACGACGCGGGTTCGCTCGGGCCGGTAGCGGCTGTGGCCACCCGCGAGGCCTCGGCCTGGCGCAGCGGCGTGCTGGTGTTCCGGCAGACGCCGCTGGCGCACGTGATCGAGGAGATCAACCGCTACCGGCCGGGCCGCGTGGTGCTGCTGGCGCAGCGCCTGGCCGGGCGCGAAGTCAGCGGGCGTTTCGCCATCGCTTCGCTCGACACGGTGCTGGTGCAGATCCAGCGCTCGTACGACCTCGAGGCGCGCGCACTGCCGGGCGGCGTGCTGCTGCTTAGCTGATGAATGTGACAGCCTGATTGGCCCTCGCGTGCGCTCAGGATTGGTCCAGAAACTTAGCGGTTTTGTTTGCGTCTGTCGGTCTGTCCAGTAAGGGGCACGGATTCCGTGCCGGTGCATTTCATTCTTTACTGGGCGTCAGATGAACACACACGAGGGACACCGCAGCCGCCGCCAGGGCGCTGCCGTGCAGGCGAGGAGCTTCCGGATTTCGCCGCTGGCACAGGCCATGGCGCTGGCGCTGGCCGCCGGTGCGGCCGCCGCGCCGGCCCATGCGCAGCGCGCCTTCAGCCCGACCTGGTTCAACGCCAAGGGCGCGGCGCAGGCCACGGCCACGGCCACCGGCCTGATGCCCAACGGGCTGCCGGCGGCGCACCTCACGAGTCCGCTCGCGCAGCAGCAGCGCGCCAGCGAGCAGTTGCAGCAGTCGATCGGCAACCTGAACCTGGCGGCACGCGGCATCGCGGCGCAGCAGGCGGCACAGGCGGCCGCGCGGCGCGCCGCGCAGAACGACCCCTCGGTGCCCGACGGCCTGGCCGAAGGCGGCCTGAAGGTCGACACGAATTCGCTGACCGCGGGCTGGTCGAATGCCCGCGCACTGACCGGTGATTCGCAGCGGCAGGTCGACGGCCGCACGGTCGTCACCGTCGAGCAGACGGCCGACAAGGCGATCCTCAACTGGGAGACCTTCAACGTCGGGCGCAACACCACCGTGGCCTTCGCGCAGCGCAAGGACTGGGCGGTGCTCAACAAGGTGAACGACCCGCAGGCGCGGCCTTCGCAGATCCAGGGGCAGATCAAGGCCGACGGCACGGTGATGGTCGTCAACCGCAACGGCATCGTGTTCAGCGGCAGCAGCCAGGTCGACACGCGCAACCTCGTGGCCGCGGCGGCGCAGATCGACGACGCGCAGTTCCAGGCCCACGGCGTGTACGCCAACGGCAGCGCGCCCAACTTCAAAAACGCGCAAGGCCGCGTCGAGGTGCAGGCTGGTGCCAGGCTTTCCACGCCCGCACCCGCTTCGGCCACGCAGGGCGGCGGCTATGTGCTGCTGCTGGGCGCCGAGGTGCACAACGCCGGCGAGATCGCCACGCCCGGCGGGCAGACGATGCTCGCGGCAGGCGACCACTTCACCATCCGCAAGGGCGTGGGCACCGACGGCAACCTGGGCTCGACCACGCGCGGCAACGAAGTCGCGGTCACGCTGGACACGAACAGCCCGGCGGGCACGGTGCGCAACACCGGGCTGATCCAGGCGACCACCGGCGACGTCACGCTGGCCGGGCGCGAAGTGGTGCAGGGCGGCGTCATCCTTTCCAGCACCTCGGTCAACACACGCGGCACGGTGCACCTGAACGCGACCGGCGCCACGGGCCAGGTCCGGTTCGGCGAAGGCAGCACCACGGCCATCGTGCTCGACACCGGCGGCGCGACCGCGCTCGACAGCCAGCGCGCCGGGCTCATGGCGCCGGCGGTCCTGCTGGGCACTGGCACCATCGTGCTGGCGGGCAACGACCGCCGCGACCTGTCGCGCGTCGAAGTCGCCAGCGGCGGCACGGTCGAGTTCCAGGCTGGCTCGCTCACGCTGGCCACCGGCGGCCAGGTGGTGGTCGACGCGAAGCAGCGCAGCCTCGTGCGCGAGGGTGCGCGCATCGACGTGTCGGGCGCGGTGGGCGTGAAGCTCGCGATGGAATCCAACAACATCAAGATCAACGTGCAGGGCAACGAGCAGCGCGATGCGCCGCTCAACCGCGACAGCAAGAACCTCAACAACAACGACCTGTGGATCGACCGGCGCTCGCTGGTCTTCGTGCCCGGCGGTACCGGCGGCTACCAGGGCGAACGCTGGTACACCGGCGGCGGCCTGCTCGAGGTGGGCGGCTACCTCGGCACGCAGGCGCACGGCGTGGGCGAGTGGATGGCGCAGGGCGGCGTGGTGGGCTTCAGCGGCGGCGAGCTGGTCACGCAGCGCGGCGCGAGCATCAACATCTCGGGCGGCACGCTCGACGTGCTCACGGGCAGGCTCAACCAGAGCTGGCTCAAGGGCGCCGACGGGCGGCTCTACGAAGTGTCGAAGGCGCCGGGCGACCTGCGCTACACGGGCGTCTACAAGGGCTTCGAAGACGAACACGCGCGCTGGGGCAAGAAGACGACGGGCTTCTTCTACAACCCGCTGATCGGCCCGCAGACGCGGCTGGAAAGCGGCTACACCGTGGGCCGCGACGCCGGCCTGCTCATCGTCGGCACCCAGGCCGCGGTGCTCGAAGGCGCGATCGTCGGCGAGACCTTCCAGGGCGAGCGCCAGACGCAGGCGCGGCAGGCCGGGCTCGATGGCTACCAGCAGTCGACCGGCGCGGTGGCGCAGCGCGGGCAGCTCGTCGTGGGCCGCTACGACGCCTACTACGACAAGACGGGCGGTGCGATCCACCGGCGGCTCGATGCTGCGGGCATCAAGAACGTGGTGCTCGGCGACACGGCCGAAGGCATTGCGGCGGGGCTCGACCTCTCGACGGTGTTGCCCGCCGAGCGCCGCGGCACGCTGGTGCTCGATGCGGCGCAGCTCAGCGGCTTCCGACTGGGCGCGGTGCGCATCGCGGCCACCGACAGCATCGCGGTCGACAAGGCGCTGCAGGTCGGCGACGGCGGCCACCTCGTGCTGTACAGCCCGAACGTGAAGGTCAATGCCGACCTCGTCGCGCGCGGCGGCGGCATCCAGCTGGGCAACGTGCTCGAACAGGTCAGCCTCAACTACCTGAAGGACACCAGCACGCTCAACGCGCCCGACGGCGGCACGACCTCGGTGGTGCTCGCAGGCGGTGCGACGCTCGACACCCGTGGCCTGTGGACCCACCTGCTGACGAACCCGGCCGACGCGGGCGGCGTGGCGTACCGCAACGGCGGCAGCGTGTCCGTGCGCAGCACCGGCGACGTGGTGCTGGGCACGGGCAGCGTCATCGACGTGTCGTCCGGCGCGGCGCTGTTGTCGAAGGCCAAGCAGCAAGGAGGCAAGGGCGGCAGCGTCACGCTCGAGGCGGACGGCTTCAACACGGGCAGTGGCCATGTCGCGCTCGACGGCGCGGTGCTGCGCGGCCACGGCGTGGACGGCGGCGGCACGCTGAGCGTGCAGACGATGCGCGTCGCCATCGGCGACACCTCGGGCACGGCGCAGGCCGACACGCTGATGCTCGACGCCGGTTTCTTCGACAAGGGCTTCAGCCGCTATGCGCTCATCGGCAACCACGGCCTCACGGTGGCCGACGGTGCGCAGATCGACGTGACGATGCCGGTGTACCGCTTCGGCGCCCACGCGCAGGACATCGCCACCGGCAGCCGTCCGGCCGACGCGCTCGAGGTGTGGACGCCGCCGCTCTACCAGGAAGACGCGACCCAGGCCGTGCTCACGCAGCGCAAGGGCGCGAGCCTGTCGCTGCAGGCCGGCACGACGACCACGCTCGCCCAGGAACTGCCGACGGTGCAGGCCGTGGTGGGCAAGGGCGCCGCGATCCACGTCGACCCGGGCCAGGCCATCGAGGTGCGCAGCGCCGGCCAGCTCACGGTGGACGGCACGCTGCGCGCGAACGGCGGGCGCATCGTGCTGAAGACGGTGGACATCACCGACCTCGAATCGGACATTGCCAATGCACAGGCCCATGCCCGCTCGATCTGGATCGGTGGGCAGGCGGTGCTCGATGCGTCGGCGCACGCGGCCACTGCGACCGACACCACCGGCAAGCGCTACGGCTTGGTGCGCGACGGCGGCAGCATCGTGGTCGGCGGCGAGATCGATCCGGTGGGGAGCAAGGCCACCGCGTCGCAGAACTTCGTCGTCGTGCGCCCGGGCGCGTTGCTCGATGCCTCGGGCACGCATGCGATGCTCGACGTGCCCGGCATGGGCGCGACCGATGTGAGCAGCAATGGCGGCAGCATCTCGCTCGCGTCGTACAACGGGCTGCAGCTGGACGGCACCCTGCGCGCCGTCGCGGGCGGCGAGCGCGCGGCCGGTGGCACGCTGGCCGTGGTGCTCGGCACGCCGGGCCTGCGCCTGCACCTGGACCCGCTGCAGCAGGCGGAAGACCGCGTGCGCCGGCACCGCGTGCTGGTGCTGGGTGTGGAACAAGGCGCACCGCTCGCGCCCGACACCCTGCAGGCCGGCGTCGACGACGGCGCCCTCGCATACGGTCAGGGCCGGCTGGGCACCGACACGGTCCGGCGCGGCGGCTTCGACACCCTCTCGCTGTTTGCCGGCTCCACGCTCGCCTTCGAAGACGGCGTCGACCTGCGCATGCGGCAGGGCCTGCAGATCTATGCCGGCGGCCTTGCGCTCGGCACGAACGCGCCCGACGACGCGCACGTGGCGCTGTCCGCCGCGCACGTGCGGCTGGCCGGCGCGATGCCGTCGTTCACGCGTGAAGTCCTGAGGGCGCCCGTCGCCGAAGGCGGTGTGGTGCGCGTGCCGTCCGGCACCCGCCTCGATGTGGCCGGCGACCTGATCGACATCCGCGACGGCATGGGCTTCGGCGTCAACGGCAAGGTCCCCGTGCTCGACAGCGCGAGCGAAGCGCCCACGGTCGACCTGGCCGCCTTCGGCCATGTCACGCTGGCCAGCAGCGGCGACCTGCGCTTTCTGCAAGGCCGGCAGGACGTCGGCGTTTCCACGAGCCTGGTCGTGCCCGGCAGCCTGACCCTGCGCGCCGCGCAGATCTACCCGGCCACGGGCGTGGTGGCGCTGGTGTCCGCGGGCCTGGCGCCGGACGGCACCTACCGGCCCGACACGGTGCTGCGCATCGAGGGCACGGGCGCGATCCCGCAGGTGCCGTACTCGGCCTTCGGCGACCTGTCGCTGCGTGCCGGCGTCATCGAGCAGGGCGGCGTGGTGCGGGTGCCGCTCGGGCAGCTGACGCTCGGCGATGCGCTCACCACGCAGGTCAGGCTGCTGCCCGGCAGCCTCACGTCCGTGAGCGGCGAGGGGCTGGACATGCCCTATGGCGGCACGGTCGACGGCATCAACTACCTGTACGACGGCAAGCAGGTCAAGCTCACCGGCGTGGGCGCGGGCGACACCTACAAGCGCAACCAGACGATCGGCCTCACGTTCATGGGGGCCAGCGTGCAAGGCCAGGAAGGCGCCACGCTCGACCTGTCGGGCGGCGGCAACCTCCGGGGCGCGGGCTTCGTGAGCGGACGCGGCGGCTCGACCGACGCGCGCTTCAGCCCGCTGATGCAGGTCGGCGCCCGCGGCGGCTTCACGCTGCCGGGGCTCGCGACGAACCCGGTGTATGCCATCGTGCCCGGCGTGCAGCCGGCAGTGGCACCCACCGGCGCGGAGAAGGGCGCGGTCGATCCGCTCGTGGGTCAGCACATCACCATCGGCGCCGGCGTGCCGGGCCTGCCCGCGGGCACCTACACGCTGATGCCCTCGACCTATGCGCTGCAGCAAGGCGCCTTCCGCGTGGAGCTGAACGGCGCGGCCGGCCTGGGCGCGCCCACCGGCACGCTGGCGATGCGCAACGGCTCGTGGCTCACGGCCGCGCAGCTGGGCGTGGGCCGCACCGGCATCGGCGACACGCTGTTCCGTCAGGCGATCGTGACGTCGGGCGAGGTGCTGCGCAGCTACTCGCAATACAACGAGATGGGCTACGGCGACTTCGTGCGCGCCGACGCGCTGCGCGTGGGCGTGCCGCGCGCCATGCTGCCGGCGGACGCGCGCAACCTGCACCTGAAGCTCGCGCCCGGTGCGGGCGCCGAGGCCTTGCGCTTCGACGGCACGGCGCGCTTCCAGGTGGGCGAGGGCGGGCGGGGCGGTTCCGTGGTGGCCACGAGCAGCGAGGAGCAGCTCGGTCTCGAGATCGTCGCGGCCGGCGCGCCGGCGACGGCGGGCTTCCAGGGCGTCACGCTCGATGCGGGCGCGCTCAGTGGCATGGGCGCGTCGCGCCTGGTCATCGGCGGGTTGCAGGGCGCCGACTACGGGCAGAGCGGCAACGTCATCCAGACCGGCGACGGTGGGCAGAGCGTGGTGCTGCGCCAGGGGGCGGTGCTGTCCGCACCCGAGGTGTTCCTGGCCGCGGTGGGCGCGACCGAGGGCACGCCGCTCGGCGTGGTCGTCGAGCAGGGCGCGCGCATCCACACCCTGGGCCGTGGCAAGGCCGCCTACGATGCCGGCGACGGCTTCGTCTACGCCGCGACCGGCCAGATGCTGATGGTCTCCAACGGCCGGGTGAGCACGCTGCCGGTGCCGCAGACCCAGGCCACCTCGGACAACCGCAGCCTGCAGATCGGCGTGTGTGCCAGCGCGTCGTGCAGCGGGCAGACCGAGCTGTATTCCGAAGGCACCATCGCGATGGTGACGCCCGACCGCTTCGAGATGAACGAGGCGGTGCGCTACGGCACGCGTCACCTCACGCTGGCGGTGCGCGGCATCAACGTGGGCGACAGCGCCGCGCTGGCCGCCGCCGCGCAGAACCACACGCTGCCGCCGGGACTGGCCATGAGCCAGGCCCTGCTCGACCGCCTGCTGCGCGGCGACCGGCAGTACGGCGCGCCCGCGCTCGAAACGCTGGAGTTGAGCGCCAGCGGCGGCGTCAACTTCTTCGGCACCGCGGCGCTGGACACCATCGACCCCGCCACCGGCAAGGCGACGATGGCGCAGCTGGTGCTGGCCACGCCTGCCATCTACGGTCAGGGCGGCGCGGGCGACGTGGCCACCATCCGCACCGGCCGCCTGGTGTGGCAGGGCGCGACCACGGCGCCTTCCGCCGTGGTGCGCGACGGCGCGGGCACCGGCAGCGGCACGCTGAACATCGAGGCCGAGCACATCGAGTTCGGCTACGGCCCCCACAGCCAGCCGAGCGGCCTGGAAGACGCGGGTCGCCTGGTGCTGGGCTTTGCCGACGTGAACCTCAAGGCGTCCGAGCGCGTGAGCGCCAACCACAAGGGCAGTCTCTCGGTCTACCAGTCGCAGGGCGCGTACGAAGCGGGCAAGGGCTACGCGTACAGCGGCGGCAACCTGAACATCGTCTCGCCGCTGCTGACGGGCGAGGCGGGC
The DNA here is from genome assembly GCF_059423125.1 of Variovorax sp. GW531-E2. Taxonomy (NCBI): domain Bacteria; kingdom Pseudomonadati; phylum Pseudomonadota; class Betaproteobacteria; order Burkholderiales; family Comamonadaceae; genus Variovorax; species Variovorax sp. GW531-E2. The sequence continues at coordinate 256,648 of NZ_JBWKXQ010000001.1, forward strand.
TCGGTGAACCGCATCACGGCGGGCGGCACGCTGCGCGTGGCCGCACCTGCGGGCGCGCCGGCGGCGGCCACCGGCGATGCCGCATTGGGCGCCGAGCTGAGCCTGCGCGGACACGACGTGACGCTCGACACCACTGTCGCGCTGCCCAGCGGCAAGCTCACGCTGAGCGCCGAACGCGACCTCACGCTGACCGACCGCGCGGTGCTCGACCTGTCGGGCCGCGAGGTGGTGTTCAACGACCTGAGCAGGTACAGCGCCGGTGGCGACGTGGTGCTCGAAAGCCTGCACGGCAACCTGCGGCAGGCGGCGGGCTCGGTGATCGACATCTCGGCGAAGAACAACCGCGCCGGAACGCTGAAGGCGATGGCGCTCGACGATGCCGCCGGGGCAGTCGACTTGCAGGGCCGCATCCTCGGCGCGAGCAGCGGCCATTACGACGCGGGCGGCACGCGGGTGCCGTTCGCGGTGGGCAGCGTGGACGTGCGCGCGCGGCAGCTCGGCGATGCCGAATTCGCGGCGCTCAACCAGCGGCTGAACGACGGCGGTGTGTTTGGCGTGCGCAGCTTCCAGCTGCGTCAGGGCGACCTCGTCATCGGCGACGGCCTGAAGGCCGGCGAGGTGAACGTGTCGCTCGACAACGGCAGCCTCACCGTCACCGGCACCATCGACGCGAGCGGCGAGCGCGTGGGCCGCATCAGCCTGGCCGCGAAACACAACCTCACGCTGGCCGGCAGCGCGGTGCTCGACGCGCACGGCCGCACGCTGCGCGTGGACAGCCACGGCCAGATCATCGATTCGCCGAACCGCGCGATGGTGGAGCTCACGTCGAACGACGGGCAGCTCACGCTGGCCTCGGGTTCGCGCATCGACCTGCGCCACGGCACCGACGCCCGGGTGGGCGGCGAACCGGGCCAGAACGATGGCAGGGCACGCGGCACGCTGGAGCTCAACGCGGGCCGCACCGGCGAGACCGTCGGCGACCTGCGCATCGATGCCAGCGGCAGCATCGCCATCGAGGGCGCGCGCTCCATCGCCGTGAACGGCATGTGGCGCTACGACGATGCCCGCTTCGGCACCGATGCGGCGGCCACCGGCCGGCCCTACCAGGTCATCGACCAGGCGTACCTCGACGCCAAACACCTGCAGAGCACGGCCTTCATCGACCACGCGCTGGCCAACGGCGCGCTGATGAACGGCAAGCTCGCGGGCCTGAACAACGCGCGCTATGCCGACGCCTTCCACCTGCGCCCCGGCGTGCAGATCGTCAGCAAGACCCCCGGCGGCGACCTGGTGGTGCAGGGCGACATCGACCTGTCGGGCTACCGCTATGCGAGCGCCAACCCGCACACACCAAAGACCGGCGTGTACGGCTCGGGCGAGGTGGGCACGTTGGCCCTGCGCGCGGGCGGCAACCTCGACATCTTCGGCAGCCTCAACGACGGCTTTGCGCCGCCGCCCGCCACGCCGGACGACGGCGGCTGGCTGCTGCTGCCTGGCGTCAACCTGCTGCGCGGCGACACCGTGCTGCCGCGCGGCGGCGTGGTGCTGGCCGACGGCACGACCTTCGAGGGGGGTGCCGGCACGCTCAACTACGACCTGCCGATCAAGTCGACGCTCTTCGTGGCCGGGCAACTGATGCCGGTGGCCAGCGTGCTGGCCAAGGCGCTCGAACTGAAGGTGGGCACGGTGCTGAGCGCCGACGTGCGCAACGCCGCGGGCGCGCTGCTGTTCGCGGCGGGCAGCATCGTGAGCGGCGCCAACGTGACGCTGCCGGTGGGCACGCGGCTGGGGGCCGGCATGCGCCTGCCGTCGGCGGCCACGCTGTCGGGCGTGGTGTGGCCCAAGGGCGTGCCGCTGCCCGGCGACGGCAAGAAGTTCGTGCTCAACGGCGCCCTCACGCTGCCGCTGGGCGCGTTGCTCCCGGCCGCGACCAACATCAAGCTGCCCGGCGGGGTGACTTCGGTGAACCTGCGCCCGGACGGCGCCGGCAGGCTGTGGGCCGCGGCGGCGATGCTGCCCGAAGGTTCGCAGTCGTGGTCGGTGCGGCTGGCCGCGGGTGCAGACCTGAACGCGGCGGACAACCGCATCGTGCAGGTGCATCCGGCGGCGGGCCGGGGCAACCTGCGGCTGGCGGACAGCCACTACGGGATGTTCGGCAAGCTGAAGCCCGGCGGCGAGTTGTGGAGCGTGGAAGGGTCCATCAACTTCGTGGGCGACGAGAGCATGGCTGGCAAGCCCATCGATTTCGCGGACATCCAGTACCCGGAGCTTTGCGTGGACCTTCCCAGCTATTGCGTCATCGCCGCCCCGGAGTACAGCTACCTGCCGGGCAGCACGCGCTTCAGCGTGGTGCGCACCGGCGCGGCCGATCTCGACCTGCTGGCCGCCGGCAACCTGCGCATGGATTCGCTGTTCGGCGTGTACACCGCCGGCGCCTCGTCGCAGGCCACGCGGGCCGGCGACCCTTACAACCTGCCGCGCGCGGTGGGCGCCAAGGGCACGGTGCTCAACGACGCGAGCGGTGGCTACGAGAAGTTCGTCGATGGCGGCACGCAGAACCTGGCACGCGCCTGGTACCCCGCCTCCGGCGGCAACCTGACGCTGAAGGCCGGCGGCGACCTGACCGGCGACACGATGCTGGTCGCCGGGGGCAGCGGTGCGGGGCGGCCGAATCCCGCGGACAAGGGCTTCAGCAGCGGCGCCATCGGCAACTGGCTGTGGCGCCAGGGCACGGGCGACAGCTTCGGCGGCGCGCAGGACCAGCCCACGGCGTGGTGGATCAACTTCGGCTCGTATGTCGGCACGACCGGGGCGGCCGACAAGTTGCTCGGCTTCACCGGCTTCGGCACGCTGGGCGGCGGCGACCTGCGCGTGGACGTGGGCGGCAACGCGGGCCTGCAGGGACGGCGCGGCGCCAAGACAGATTCGTACGCCGACAGCCGGCGCAGCCAGGGCCTGGTGCTGGCGGTGGGCGGCACCGGCCGTGTGCTGGCCGACGGCAGCCTGAGCCTGACGGGCGGCGGCGACGTGCTCGTGCGCGTGGGCGGTGCCTTCAATCCGCTCCACAGGCCCTACGTCGAGGGTGCCGGTGGCGACACCGACGCCGGGCTCAACGGGGCCATCGTCAACCTCCGGGGCGACGTGCAGCTGCAGGCCGGCACCCTCGGCAGCCTGCCCCTGGTCTACGGCCTCACCGAACGGACGCAGTCGCCGCGCGAGACCCGCGCCTATGACCCCTACACCGCGACCCGCGGCATGGCGCAAGGCGGCATCGTGCTGGCGCCGGGCGATGCGAACTACACGCTCGCCACGCGTGGCGACCTGGTGGTCAAGGGCGTGATCGACCCCACGCGCGTGGACCTCGCCAATGCCACGCCGTTCAGCGCCAACGGCTTGGCGGGACAAGGCCAGAGCTGGTTCACCCTGTGGACGCCGCACACCGCCATTCGCCTCTTCGGGGCGGGCGGCGACCTGGTGCCGGTGACGGGCGGCGCGGGCATTCCCGTGACCGACTCGGCGTTCGTCTACCCCTCGATCCTGAGTGCGGTGGCCGCCAGCGGCAGCCTGTTCTATGGCGACGCGGCGACCTTCGACAACACCGGCACGGGCACGCCGCTGGTACTGGCACCCTCGGCCCACGGCACGCTGGAGTTCCTGGCCAGTGACTCGATCTATGCGGGAGGCAACACCGTGAGCCAGTCGGGCGCGGCGGCCTCTGCGCTGGCGACGCCGCGGCGTCCGGCGTTCCAGGGCACCACCAGCGACGGCACGGTGCTAGGCAACCTGTCGGGTGGCAACAACCTGGCCGGCGGCGGCGTGCGTCCGCTGTTCGCCTTCGGCCCCAACACGGTGTCGGGTGAAGCGGTGGGCACGCAGCCGGCGCGGTTCTACGCCGTGCATGGCGACCTGGTCGGCGTGAGCAGCGGGCGCATCCTGCGCTTCGCGCCGGACGACGCGACGCGTGCCGGCCAGACCTGGTACGAGGGCGCGCAGCCGGTGTGGATGCGGGCCGGGCGCGACATCGTCGCGAGCGGCACGCCCGTCGGGCAGACCGAGGCTTCGAGCGGCGTGGCGCAGACCTACTTCGAGAGCAGCGGCAACCTGTTCGCGCACCAGAAGCCGGGCGACATCTCGGTGGTCTCGGCGGGCCGCGACATCCTGTTCAGCACCTTCAACGTGGCCGGCCCCGGCACGCTGGAGATCACGGCCGGGCGCGACATTCGCATGGAGAACAGGGCCTCGGTCAGCAGCCTCGGCGCGGTGGTGCCGGGCGACAGCCGGCCCGGTGCGGGCATCGCGATGTTGGTCGGCGTGGGCGCCCACGGGCCCGACTACGCGGGCTTCGCGCAGCGCTACCTCGATCCGACCCACCTCATGCAGAGCGGCCAGCCGCTGGCCGACCAGGCCGGCAAGGTGGTGAAGAACTACAACCGCCAGCTCACGCTGGGCGACTGGCTGCGCGCCGAGCATGGCTACAGCGGCGACGACAACGGCGCGGCGGCCTGGATGGCGCAGCGGCAAGCCCGCCTCGACGCGGACACCGGCACGCCGCGCCGCGTGCTCGCCAACGACTACCGGCAGACAAGCCAGCTGTACCTGGTGAACTGGCTCGAAGCCTCGCAGGGCTACAGCGGCAAGGGAGGCGCACAGGAGGCGCTGGCCTTCTTCAACGCACTGCCGCCGGAACAGCAGCGCAGCTACCTGCGCGGCGTGTACTTCGCGGAACTGAAGGAGGGCGGCCGCGAATACAACGACGAGGCCGGCGTGCGCTACGGCAGCTACCTGCGCGGGCGCAACGCCATCGCGTCGCTGTTCCCGGGAACGAGCTACAGGGGCGACATCACGATGTTCGGCGCGGCCGGCATCAACACGCTGTTCGGCGGCGACATCGCGCTGCTCACGCCGGGCGGACGCCAGGTGTTCGGCATCGAGGGCGCGGCGCCCCAGGCCGTGGGCACGCTGATTCCGGGCGTCATCACGCAGGGTGCGGGCGACATTTCTCTGTACGCGCTGGGCAGCATCCTGCTGGGCCAGAGCCGGATCATGACCACCTTCGGCGGCAGCGTGCTGGGCTGGTCGGCCGAAGGCGACATCAACGCCGGTCGCGGCTCGAAGACGACGGTGGTCTACACGCCGCCCAAGCGCGTGTACGACCGTTGGGGCAACGTGGTGTTGTCGTCGGACGTGCCGAGCACGGGCGCGGGCATCGCCACGCTGAACCCGATTCCGGAGGTGCCGGCCGGCGACATCGACCTGATCGCGCCGTTGGGCACCATCGATGCGGGCGAGGCGGGCATCCGCGTGTCGGGCAACGTGAACCTGGCGGCGCTGCAGATCGTGAATGCGGCCAACGTGCAGGTGCAGGGCAAGAGCGCCGGGCTGCCGGTGGTGGCGTCGGTGAACGTTGGCGCGCTGACCAATGCCAGCGCCGCGGCGTCGCAGGCCACGGCGGCGGCGCAGGACGTGATGCAGCGCGAACGCGCGGCGGCTCGGCAGGCGTTGCCGTCGGTGTTCTCGGTGCGCGTGCTGGGTTTCGGCAACGAGCCCGCGTCCGGCGCGCCCGAGGCCCCCGAGGTGCGGCGCAGGCCGGCGGAGCAGGCGAGCTACGACCCGTCGGGCTTCGTCCAGATGGTGGGGCACGGTGCGCTCACCGACGCGCAGCTGAAGCGCCTGAACGAGCCCGAACGGCGCGGCCTGCCGCGCGGCCGCTAGGCGGCGACGCACCATGTCGCACGCCTGCCTGCTGCCCCGCGGCGATGCCGCGGGGACCGCCCCTGCGCCGCCGGACGTCCAGCAACTGCTGGTGGCGCACTACGCGCAGCTGCACCGGCGGCTGTCGCTGCACCTGGGGTGTGCGGACGCCGCCACCGAAAGCCTGCACGACGCCTGGCTGCGCCTGGCCGAGGCCGCCTTCACGGATGCCTTGCACAACCCCGTGGCCTACATCTTCCGCGTGGCCTGCAATGCCGCCATGGACCGCCTGCGCGCCGAGCGTCCCTGGCAGTACACCGGCGAGGCGGACGACACGCTGGCCCAGGTGGCCGATCACGCACCGGGGCCCGAGCTGATCGCCGAGGCGCGCTCCGACCTGAAGGCGGTCGAACGCGCGATGCAGGGCCTGCCGCACCGCCACCAGGACATCTTCGTCGCCCTGCGCGTGCACGAGCTGACGCGGCACGAGGTGGCGGTGCGGCACGGGCTGTCGCTGCGGCGGGTGGATTCCACGCTGCGCCAGGCGCTGCAGCGCCTGCCGACCGGTCGCCGCTCGGACATGCATGCCTGAGCCGTTGCTTTTGTATGCAATGTTTGCAAATGAAAACTAAAGGCCTATGATGAATTCATCATGGACTCCGCCCGACTCGACCTTCACGTGCCAGGTGGCTGGACGGGATGGTTCGAACTCACGCGCACCCCGAAGGGCACCTACGCCGGCATCGCGGCGCTGAGCCTGGACGGCATTCCGCGCTGCGCGCTGGTCATCACCCAGCAGCTGTCGTGGGACTCAGCCGTGGCGCGCGCGAACGTGCGCGCGGAGCACTTCGTGCGGCAGTGGTCCGAGCGCGCGCACTGACGCAGGCATTGGCTGCGCGCTCGCGCCGCGCGTGGTAGAAACCGCCACCCGTGGGCGCGGTCGTGCACCGCGCCGCGCGGCAGCGGCGTTTTTTCACCTTCGCTCCGTGCCCTTGTCCTTCCCAAATCCTGTCGTTCATGCGCAACCTGTTCCCCCGGGCTGACGTGCCGCGCGCCCGGTGGTTCGCCTGGCTGCTGTGCAGCCTGGCGATGCTCGTGCTCGCCGGTTGCGCCGGCCTGCCGACCGAGGTGGTGCGCAAGCCCTCGAGTGCCATCACCGACGGCGCGGACACCGCGCTGGGCCGCCTCGTGCAGGCCGCCGCGCCGCCGGGCGAGCCGCTCAGCGGCTTTCGCCTGCTGCCGATGCCGCAGTTCTCGCTGCACGCGCGCATCGAGCTGGCGCGCCGCGCGCAGCGCTCCATCGACGTGCAGTACTACCTCGTGCAGAACGACGAGACCGGCCGCTACCTGCTGCGCACGCTGCGCGACGCGGCCGACCGCGGCGTGCGCGTGCGGCTGCTGGTGGACGACCTGTACACCGCGGGCGCCGACCCGCTGTTCACCAGCTTTGCCTCGCACCCGAACGTCGAGGTGCGCCTGTTCAACCCGTTCCCGGCTGGGCGCTCGCGCTTCGGCACGCGCTGGGCGTGGTCGATCCTGGACTTCGACCGCGTGCACCGCCGCATGCACAACAAGCTGTTCGTGGTCGACAACACGATGGCGGTCATGGGCGGACGCAACATCGCCAACGAGTACTTCCTGCGCGACGGCGGCTCCAACTTCATCGACATCGACACGCTGGTGGCCGGCGCCGTGGTGCCCCGGCTGTCCTCGCTGTTCGACATGTACTGGAACAGCCAATACGTCTATCCCATCGAGTCGCTGGTGCCGCGCGGCAACGAGTCGGTGCAGGCGCTGCGCGAGCGCTTCGACCGGCTCACCACGGGGCCCGAGACGCTGCACCCCGAAGAGCCCGAATCGACCGACCTGCTGGGCCACAACCCGCTGGCCAAGGACCTCAATGCCGGCAAGCTCGCGCTGAGCTGGGCGCGCGCCGAGGCGTATGCCGACGCGCCCGCCAAGGCGCTGGCGCCCACCGACGAAGGGCGCGGGCTGCCGGCCGACCAGGCCGCCGACAGCGTGCTCTACAACGTGCAGCGCTACCTGCGCGGCGCGCAGCACGGGGTGCTGCTGACCACGCCGTACCTGATCCCCGGGCGGGGCGGCATGGAGACGATGCAGATCGTGCGCGGCAACGGCGTGGGCTATACCATCGTCACCAACTCGCTGGCGGCCACCGACGAGTCGCTGGTGCACATCGGCTACCGGCGCTACCGCGCGCAGATGCTGCGCCTGGGCGTGGAGTTGTACGAACTGAGCCCCAAGCGCGTGGAGCAGACGAAGCGCTTCGGCATCTACGGCTCGGCCAGCGGGCGGCTGCACGGCAAGTCGGCCGTGATCGACGGGCAGGTGGTGTTCGTCGGCTCGATGAACTTCGACCCGCGCTCGGCGCTGCACAACACCGAGATCGGCCTGTTCATCTTCAGCCCGCAGATCGCTCAGCAGCTGACCAGCCTGATCGGTTTCATGCGGCTGGACGGCGCCTACCAGCTGCAGCTGGGGCCGCGCGGCGGCATCGAGTGGGTGAACCCGGCGTCGGGCGACGGGGCGGACACCATCCTGCACACCGAGCCCGAGACCCATTTCTGGGCCCGCTGGCGGCTGGAGCTGCTGGCGCCCCTGGTCCCCGAAAGCCTGCTGTAACGGCTTTTACGTTTACTGCTGCAAACGGCCGTTGAGGTACGGCTCGGGATCGACGGCGGTGCCGTTCTTGCGGATCTCGAAATGCAGCTTCACGCGGTCGGATTCGCTGTTGCCCATTTCGGCGATCTTCTGGCCCTGGCGCACCACGGCGCCTTCCTTCACGAGGATGGTCTTCGCGTGGGCGTAGGCCGTGAGGAAGGTTTCGTTGTGTTTCACGATGACCATGTTGCCGTAGGAGCGCAACTCGCCGCCCACGTACACCACGCGGCCGTCGGCCGAGGCCACGATGGGGTCGCCCAGGTTGCCCGCGATGTCCAGGCCCTTGTTGCGCACGCCGTCGAAGCGGCCCACGGTGGTGCCGGCGGCGGGGCGGATGAAGAGCGCCTGGCGCGGTGGCGGCGGCGTGGCGCCTGGAACAGGCTGCTGCGGCGGCGTGGGGCCGGGCGTGGTGCAGGCGGCAATGCCCCCAGCCACGAGCAACGTGGCGGCGGTTCGGAAAACAAAAGTCTGAAGGTGCATGACGCTGTTGGAACGGATTCGTTGCGGAGGGTTCCGTCGAAGGCCGACATCTCGGTGTCGGCCGCTCGGACGATGCTAGCAAACTCGCATCGCCGAGCCCTTCAGCAGCCCCTTCACTTGAGCGGAATCGGCGTGCCGCGATCGACCGGCACGGCCGTCACGCTGTTCTTGGGCGAGCCGTCGATCAGCAGGTCGGAGTAGGTCAGGTAGACCAGCGTGTTGCGCTTGGGATCGACCATGCGCACCACGCGCAGGCGCTTGAAGAGCACCGACAGGCGTTCGCTGTAGACCTCTTCGCGCTTGGGCAGCGGCTGCGTGATGCTGACCGGGCCGACCTGGCGGCAGGCGATGGAGGCCTCGGCCTTGTCCTCGGCCACGCCGAAGGCGCCGGCGATGCCGCCGGTTCGCGCGCGCGAGACATAGCAGGTGACGCCGCTGACCTTCGGGTCATCGTAGGCTTCGACCACGATCTTGTGGTCGGGGCCGATGAGCTTGAATGCCGTGTCGACCTCGCCGACCGTGTCGGCCTTGGCCGCCGAAGCGGCGAGTGCGAAGCCGAGGCTGGCGCCACAGAGGAGGGTGGCGCGCAGGGTCTTGAGCATGGGGAAATTTTTCAAACGATGCTGAGTTCGTGGACGCGGTCGAAGCTGCCGCGCTTGCGGTCTTCGAAGTAATGTTCGAGCGCCTGGCGCACGGTGCGAAAGGCGATCTCGTCCCAGGGAATTTCTTCCTCAGTGAACAGGCGCGCTTCGATCGTCTCGTGGCCCGGGTCGAAGCGGTCGTCGAGCAGGCGCGCGCGGTAGAACATATGGACCTGGCCCACGCGCACCACGCTGATCACGGCGAACAGGCCCTCGATCTCGAAGTTTGCGCCGGCCTCTTCATTGGTCTCGCGGGCCGCGCCCTCGGCGGTGGTTTCCTCGAGCTCCATGAAGCCCGCGGGCAGCGTCCACTTGCCCCAGCGCGGCTCGATGTTGCGTTTGCACAGCAACACCTTGTCGCCCAGCACGGGGATGGTGCCCACCACGTTCAGCGGGTTCTCGTAGTGGATCGTGTGGCAGGCCGGACAGACGGCGCGCTCTTTGGTGTCGCCGTCGTCCGGCACGCGGTAGACCACCGTCGTGCCGCAGTTCTTGCAATGCTTGATGGGTACGCGAAGAAACATGAAGCGGGACCGCGCGGGCGTCAGACGATCTTGACGGTCAGCGCGGGCAGGCCTGCGACCTGGCCCACCAGCGTGTCGCCGGCCACCACGGCCGCGACGCCTTCGGGCGTGCCCGTGAAGATCAGGTCGCCGGGCTGCAGCTCCCAGGCCGCCGACAGGTGCTCGATGGTCTCGGCCACGTTCCAGATCAGCTTGCTCACGGTGCTGCGCTGGCGGTCTTCGCCGTTCACCTGCAGCGAGATCTCGGCCTGTTCGGCGTTGCCGGCCTGCGCCACGGGCACGATCGGGCCGATGGGCGCGCTCTGCTCGAAGCTCTTGCCGATGTCCCAGGGGCGGCCCTGCTTCTTCATGTCGTTCTGCAGGTCGCGGCGCGTCATGTCCAGGCCCACGGCGTAGCCGTAGATGTGCTTGTGCGCGTCGGCGGCTTTGATGTTCTTGCCGCCGGTGCCGATGGCCACCACGAGCTCGATCTCGTGGTGCAGGTTCTTCGTGAGCGTGGGGTAGGCCATGGTGCCGGTCTGGCCCGCATCGACCGTCACCAGCGCATCGGCCGGCTTCATGAAGAAGAAGGGCGGCTCGCGGCCGGTGAAACCCATTTCCTTGGCGTGATCTTCGTAGTTGCGGCCCACGCAGTAGATGCGGTGCACCGGGAAGCGTGCGGGCTGACCGGCCACCGGCACCGAAACGGTGGCCGGCGGGGCGAAAACAAACTCGGAAGCCATGGGAAGGTGTCCTTTTTCAGCGAAGCGGGAGGGGAGACCGGCAGTGTGCCAGAGGCGGCACGGGCTTGCCGGCACGCCGGACTCGGGATTTTGCGGCGGCCCACAATAGGCGCTTCTGCGCGTTTCCCCGACTCCTTTCCCGACCTCTTCTCTCTCTCGCTCCACCATGCCCATCCGACTCGGCAAAGCCGGCAAGGCCACCGCCTTCAACGAACTCGGCCGCGAACGCGACGAGGCCGGCGACCAGGACGGCGCCCTGGCCGCCTATGCGCAGGCCAGCGCCATCCATCCGTACTGGTCGGCGCCCTGGTACAACGCCGGGCTCATCCACAAGTACCGCGGCGACTGGGCCGCGTCGTTGCAGGCCAACGCCCGCGCCGTGCAGTGCGAGCCGGGCAACGAAGGCGCGCTGTGGAACCTGGGCATCGCGGCCACCGCGCTGGGCGACTGGCCCACGGCGCGGCGCGCATGGCGCCAGTACGGCATCGGCATCCCGGACGGCGAAGGGCCGGTCGACTATTTCGTTGGTCTCACGCCCATCCGCGTGCACGGCGACGAGGCCAGCGAGGTGGTCTGGGCCGACCGCATCGACCCGGCGCGCGCCATCCTGCGCAACGTGCCGACGCCCGCCAGCGGCCACCGCTACGGCGACCTGGTGCTGCACGACGGCGCCGCCAACGGCTACCGCCGCCGCGGCGAGCGCGAGGTGCCGGTGTTCGACGCGCTCGCGCTGATCGCACCGTCGGACCATGCGACCTACGAAGTCTTCGTCGAAGAGGTGCAGGCCGAGGCGATCGATGCGCTGGTGCGCCGCTTCGAGGACGCGGGCCTCAGCGCCGAGAACTGGACCTCGAGCATGCAGGTGCTGTGCAAGGCCTGCTCCGAAGGTCGCCCCGACGACCAGCACAACCACGCGCCCGGCGAACCACCCGCGGCCGAAGGGCCGTGGCACCTGGGCATCGCCGCGCGCGAAGAAGCCGCGGCGCGCGCGCTGCTCGATGCGTGGCAACAAGAACACCCCGACGCCCGGCTGCGCGATTTCCGTTGCGCGCTCCCGGCCACACCACGCTCCTGAGAGGGCGCTATCCTCGAGAAATCATGAAGCTGCATAACTATTTCCGCTCCTCCGCCTCGTTCCGTGTCCGCATCGCCCTGAACCTCAAGGGCTTGGACTACGACTACATGCCCGTGCACATCGCACGCGGCGAACACCGCACCGGCCCGTACTCGGCGATCTCGGCCGACATGCTCGTGCCGCTGCTCGAGGACGAGGGCGAGCGCTTCTCGCAGTCGATGGCCATCATCGAGTACCTGGACGAAACGCACCCCGAGCCGGCCCTGCTGCCCAGCGACCCGGTGGGCCGCGCCCACGTGCGCGCGCTGGCGCAGTCGATCGCCTGCGAGATCCACCCGCTGAACAACCTGCGCGTGCTCAAGTACCTCGTGAAGGAACTGAAGGTCGACGACGAAGCCAAGAACACCTGGTACCGCCACTGGGTGCGCGACGGCCTGCTCTCGTTCGAGCGCCAACTCGCGCAGCACCCGGGCGGCACCTACTGCTGGGGCGACACGCCCACCATCGCCGACTGCTGCCTCGTGCCGCAGATCTTCAACGGCCGCCGCTTCGACTGCGACTTCAGCGGCCTGCCGCGCACCATGGCCGCCTTCGACGCCTGCATGAAGCTCGACGCCTTCCAGCGCGCGCAGCCTTCGCAGTCGCCCGACGCGGAACCCTGAGCCGGCACGTCGCGATGAATCCGCAATGGCTGGTGCCCGAGTGGCCCGCGCCGCTGAACGTGCGCGCGCTGTGCACCACGCGCGACGGCGGGGTGTCGACCGGACGCTATGAGAGCCTGAACCTCGGCGACCACGTGGCCGACGACGCCGCGCACGTCGCCGAGAACCGCCGGCGGCTGCAGCAGGCGATCGGCACGCGGCCGGTGTTCCTGCAGCAGGTGCATGGCACGGGGCTCGTGTCGCTCGACGATGCCGTGCACGACGGCACTGTCGCCGATGCCTGCACGGCCACGACCGCCGCGTGCGCCTGCACCGTCATGGTGGCCGACTGCCTGCCCGTGCTCTTCACCGACGAACGCGGCCACCGCGTGGCCGCCGCGCATGCGGGCTGGCGCGGGCTGGCCGGCGGCGTGCTCGAACAGACCGTGCGCGCCTTCGCGCAGGATGAAGGCGCGCCGCGCCTCATGGCCTGGCTCGGCCCCTGCATCGGCCCGAAGGCCTTCGAGGTGGGGGCGGAGGTCAAGGCCGCCTTCGAGGCGCAGTCGCCCGAGGCGGCGGCGTGCTTCACGCCTGCGGCGGCCGAAGGCAAGTGGCTGGCCGACCTGCCTGCGCTTGCGCGGCAGCGGCTGCGTGCAGTGGGTGTCGCGTCGCTTCACGGCAACGACAGCGGCGATGCGTGGTGCACCGTCGCACAGCCGTCACGGTTCTTTTCGCACCGGCGCGACGGCGTCAGCGGGCGGTTCGCTGCGCTGGTCTGGAAGGTCTGAAGCTGCGGCCTCTGCGGCGGCGCGACGTGCTGCCTCCTGGGCCTGCGCCTCGCGTTCCTTGATCGCCCGCCGGCGCGCCGGCGTGGCCATCAGGTAGATCACCAGCGCCACCGGCGCGAGGCCGTAAAGAAGAAATGTGAAGATGGCGCCCAGCACCGTGCCCGTGGTGTTGGTGGCCTCGGCCACCGCCATCATCACGGCCACGTAGAGCCAGCCGATCACGATCAAATGGATGAACACAGGCGCAGACGTTTTGTTTCAAGGGATTAGTGAAAGCGCGGCGTTGTGAGTGCCTTGCGAATGCAGCATACTCAAAACACGCAAGCCATCCGTTCGTATCGACCCAGGCCACGGCCAGGAGACATGATGAAGCAACAAGACACGGGGGCCGATGCGTTCGCGCCCTTTCAAAAAGCCCTCACGCAGGGCTGGACCCAGGCCATGGAGGCTTTCCAGAAAGCTGCAGGTCCAGGAGGTTCCGCCGCTTTCGACGTCGGCGGCACGCCGCTATGGCAATTGCCACAAATGGCGCAATTCCCGGGCGCAGCCGCCATGCCCGAGCTGCCCAAGTTCTCCATCGATCCCGAGCAGCTGCAGTCCATCCAGCAGCAGTACCTGAGCGACGCCACCGACCTGTGGCGCCGCGGCTTCGGTGCCCGCCCAGAGGGCGACAAGCGCTTTGCCGCCGAGGCCTGGGGCAGCAACCCGCTGGCGGCCTTCTCGGCCGCCGTGTACCTGCTCAACGGCCGCACCATGATGCGCATGGCCGAGGCCATCGACGCCGACGACAAGACCAAGGCGCGCCTGCGCTTCGCGGTCGAGCAGTGGATGGCCGCGGCCTCGCCCAGCAACTCGCTCGCCTTCAATGCCGAGGCGCAGAAAAAGGCCATCGACACGCAGGGCGAAAGCATCGCCAAGGGCATCCAGAACCTGCTGCACGACATGAAGCAGGGCCACGTCAGCATGACCGACGAGAGCGCCTTCGAAGTGGGGCGCAACGTGGCCACCACCGAAGGCGCCGTGGTGTTCGAGAACGACTATTTCCAGCTGCTCGAATACAAGCCGCTCACCGCCAAGGTGTACGAACGGCCGTTCCTGCTGGTGCCGCCGTGCATCAACAAGTTCTACATCCTCGACCTGCAGCCCGACAACTCGCTCATCCGCTATGCGAACGAGCAGGGCCACCGCGTGTTCGTGGTGAGCTGGCGCAACCCCGACGAGTCGCTGGCCCAGGCCACCTGGGACGACTACATCGAGAACGCCGCCATCAAGGCCATCCATACCGTGCAGGAGATCAGCGGCAGCAAGCAGATCAACACGCTGGGTTTCTGCGTGGGCGGCACCATCCTGAGCACCGCGCTGGCCGTGCTGGCGGCGCGCGGCGAAAAGCCGGCCGCGTCGGTCACGCTGCTGACCACCTTCCTCGATTTCAGCGACACCGGCATCCTGGACATCTTCGTGGACGAGCCCATGGTGCAGTACCGCGAGATGCAGCTGGGCAAGGGCGGCCTGCTGCCCGGCGGCGACCTGGCCTCGACCTTCAGCTTCCTGCGCCCGAACGACCTGGTGTGGAACTACGTGGTCGGCAACTACCTCAAGGGCGAGACGCCGCCGGCCTTCGACCTGCTGTACTGGAACAGCGACGCCACCAACCTGCCGGGCCCGTTCTACGCCTGGTACCTGCGCAACACGTACCACGAGAACAAGCTGGCCAAGCCCGGCGCGCTCACCGTCTGCGGCGAGAAGATCGACCTGGGCAAGATCGACATCCCGGCCTACATCTACGGCTCGCGCGAAGACCACATCGTGCCCATCGGCGGGGCCTACACCTCCACGCAGTTGCTCACGGGCAAGAAGCGCTTCGTGATGGGCGCTTCGGGCCACATCGCCGGTGTGATCAACCCGCCGGCCAAGAACAAGCGCAGCCACTGGCTGCGCGAGGACGGCAAGTTTCCCAAGACCCAGCCCGAATGGCTGGCCGGCGCGCAGGAGCAGCCGGGCAGCTGGTGGACCGACTGGGCACAATGGCTCAAGGGCCACGCGGGCAAGCAGATCCCCGCGCCCAAGGGCTACGGCAACGGCAAGGCCTACAAGGCCATCGAACCGGCGCCGGGACGCTACGTGAAGGCCAAGGCCTGAACGGGCGCCAGCTCCCGCAAGATCGCAACCGATTTCAAATCACCTCAACGGAGAGAACCTCATGGAAGACATCGTCATCGTTTCGGCTGCGCGTACGGCGGTCGGCAAATTCGGCGGCTCGCTCGCCGGCATTCCCGCCACCGAGCTGGGCGCCCTCGTGATCAAGGAAGTGATCGCGCGCGCCAACCTCACGGCCGACCAGGTGGGCGAGGCCATCATGGGCCAGGTGCTCGCGGCCGGCGCCGGCCAGAACCCCGCGCGCCAGGCCTGGCTCAAGGGCGGCGGCACCAAGGAAACGCCGGCGCTCACCATCAACGCCGTGTGCGGCTCGGGCCTGAAGGCCGTGATGCTGGCGGCGCAGGCCGTGGCCACGGGCGACAGCGAAATCGTGATCGCCGGCGGCCAGGAAAACATGAGCATGGCGCCGCACGTGCTGCCCAACTCGCGCAACGGCCAGCGCATGGGCGACTGGAAGCTGGTCGACACCATGATCGTCGACGGCCTGTGGGACGTGTACAACCAGTACCACATGGGCATCACGGCCGAGAACGTGGCCAAGAAGTACAACATCGACCGCGCCTCGCAGGACGAACTGGCCCTGGCCAGCCAGACCAAGGCCGCCGCCGCGCAGGACGCCGGCAAGTTCAAGGACGAAATCGTCGGCGTGAGCATTCCGCAGAAGAAGGGCGACCCGCTCGTCTTCAACCAGGACGAGTTCATCAACCGCAAGACCAACGCCGACGTGCTGGCCGGCCTGCGCCCCGCCTTCGACAAGGCCGGCGGCGTGACCGCGGGCAATGCCTCGGGCCTGAACGACGGCGCCGCCGCCGTGATGGTCATGACGGCCAAGAAGGCCGCGGCCCTGGGCCTGAAGCCGCTGGGCCGCATCGCCAGCTACGCCACTGCCGGCCTCGATCCGACCATCATGGGCATGGGCCCCGTGCCGGCGTCGCAGAAGGCGCTGCAGCGCGCCGGCTGGAAGGCCGCCGACCTCGACCTGCTCGAGATCAACGAAGCCTTCGCTGCGCAAGCGTGCGCCGTGAACCGCGAAATGGGCTGGGACGTGAACAAGGTGAACGTGAACGGCGGCGCCATCGCCATCGGCCACCCCATCGGCGCGTCGGGCTGCCGCATCCTGGTGACGCTGCTGCACGAAATGCAACGCCAGAACGCCAAGAAGGGCATCGCCTCGCTGTGCATCGGCGGCGGCATGGGCGTGGCGCTGACGATCGAGCGCTGAGCCTGATCACCGGGTGAACCGGTACGGGGAGGGGAGGCAGGGGCTCGCAAGGGCCGATGCCTCCCCTCCCTTTTTTGTGCGCGCTGTCGGGGCGCTCGCCTGCGGCTTACTTCGAGCGGTCCGAATCCACGAGGTCCCAGGCCAGGCCTGCGAGCCAGCCGATGCCCACCAGCCACGCGCCGGCGTGCACCGTGTCGATGCCGACGGGTGCCAGCCAGTGAACCAGCAGGGCGATCAGCAGCCCGGCAACGGCGCCGAGGCAGGACCAAGGGGAGCTGAGGGCTTCGAGCATGTCAGGGCGACTGTAGCGGCCCTCTTTCGCGCCTCGCATCGACCCGATTCGGTGTGCTGAGAACCTTTGGATTCATTTGAGCGGCGGTCCCCCAACTGGCTGACGCTCTTGTTCACCGCTCAAAAATTGAGCAATGTGTGGAAT
The DNA here is from genome assembly GCF_059423125.1 of Variovorax sp. GW531-E2. Taxonomy (NCBI): domain Bacteria; kingdom Pseudomonadati; phylum Pseudomonadota; class Betaproteobacteria; order Burkholderiales; family Comamonadaceae; genus Variovorax; species Variovorax sp. GW531-E2. The sequence continues at coordinate 273,707 of NZ_JBWKXQ010000001.1, forward strand.
CCCTTTGTAAAACAACAACTTGCATTCGTTTTACAAAGCTCCACCCCAGTTACCCCCAAAGTTGCCCACAGAAAGTGGGGATTGAAGCGGACTTCTTCACAACCGGCGGCAAGTCGTTGGTTTCAAAGGGCGGCCTAGCACAGGCAACCCCCTGTTTTTTCGCTTGACTTTCCTGTTTTAGAGCCATTTTGGGACCCATCGGTCGCCAGACTTGTGCACTGCAAAAATTTTAAGCAGACTAACTATTCCCCTTATAAAACAACAACTTGCAATCGCTTTACAACGCTGCCCCTGACTTACCCCCAAAGTTGTGCACAGAAAATGGGGAAGACATCGGGTTTCTCACAAGCCGCCTGCAAGTGCCTGTTTTTGGCCGGAAATCGGGCCGTCAGCCGGCTTCGGCCTGCGCCTCGGCGTAGTGCTTGCACAAGGTCTCGACCAACGCCTGGGCGTAGACGGGCAGGGCGGCGCGGTCGCGCACGAGCAGGTAGCGCTTGCGCACGCACCACGGGTCGCTGAGCTCGACCAGCGCGAGCCCCATGCTCTCCTGGTTGCGCCGCGCGGCCGACTCGGGCACCACGCCGATGCCCACGCCGCTGCCGATCATCCGGCACATGGCATCGAAGCTGCCGAGCTGGATGCGCAGCTTCTGGCGCTTGCCCAGGTGGTCGGTGATCTGCCCCAGGAAGGCCTGCAGCGTGCTGCCCTGTTGCATGCCGATGGCGTCTTCGTCGAGCGTCTCGGCGAACGAGATGCGGCGCCGCCGCGCAAAGCGGTGCTGGCGCGAGGTGACGAGCACCAGCCGGTCGGTGCTGAAGTGGATGGTGTCCAGGCCCAGCGTGTCCATCTGGCCCGCGACGATGCCGATGTCGGCGCGCCCGTCGCGCACGCCGCGCGGGATCTGAGCATTCGGTTTTTCCTGAAGGTCGACGTTGATGCGCGGGTTGGCGGCCAGGAAGCCGGGCAGGATCTCGGGCAGGAAATCGGTCACCGCCGTGGTGTTGGCGAACACGCGCAGGTGGCCGCGCAGGCCGCCGCCGTACTCGAGCAGGTCGGCGCGCAGCTGGTCGGCCTGGTGCAGCACCAGCCGGGCATGGTGCAGGAAGGCTTCGCCCGGCGGCAGCAGGCGCACGCCGCGGGCCTCGCGCTGCAGCAGCTGCAGGCCGGCCTGGGTCTCGAGCGCCTTGATGCGCGCGCTGGCCGCGGCCAGCGACAGGTGCTGGCGCTCGGCCGCCCGCGTGAGGTTGCCGAGTTCGGCCGTGGCCACGAACAGGCGCAGGTCGGTGAGGTCGAAGAGCATGGGGCGATGGTAGTCAAGCCTTCGGAATTTCAGAAGCCTGGCTTCCGAAATCGCAGATTGCGCCGGCGGGGTAGGCAGAAGACCATGCGGCGATGGAGACACAACACAAGCCAACCACCAGCGGATTAAAAGTCCGTTGCTCTGCCCCGATGAGATTCCGCGCCCGCGCGCTGTTCGCTTTCGGACTCATCGCCACCGCCTTGCTGGCCACCAACCCGGCCACCGCCCAGACCTACCCCTCGCGCCCCATCACGCTCGTCGTGCCCCAGGCCGCGGGCGGCACCAACGACATCGTCGGCCGTCTCGTGGGCCAGAAGCTCGGCGAGGTGTTGAACAACGCCAGCGTCGTGGTCGACAACCGCCCCGGCGCGGGCGGCAACATCGGCACGCAGCTGGTCGCCAAGGGTCCGAAGGACGGCTACACGCTGCTCATGACGATCAGCAGCAGCCAGGCCATCAACCCCGCGCTCTACAAGAACCCGGGCTTCGACCCCGAGAAAGACTTCAAGCCCGTCGGCCTGATCGGCGCGGTGCCCAACGTGCTGCTGGTGAACCCGTCGTTTCCCGCGAAGAACTTCGCCGAATTTTTGAAGCTGGCGCGCGAGAAGGGCGCCAGCTACCAGTACGCCTCGGCCGGCAACGGCACGCTCAACCACCTGCTGGGCGAAATGCTCAACAGCATGGGCGGCATCTCGCTGCAGCACGTGCCCTACAAGGGCGTGGCGCCTGCCATCAACGACGTGCTGGGCGGGCAGTTGCCGATCGTGTTCGCGAGCCTGCCTTCGGCGCTGGCGCACATCAAGGCCGGCAAGCTGCGCGCGCTGGCCGTGAGCGGCGAAAAACGCTCGCCCGTGCTGCCTGACGTGCCCGCCATCGCCGAGCAGGTGCCGGGCTACAACGGCACGCTGTGGATCGGCCTGTTCGCCCCCGCGGGCGTGCCCGCCGACGTGCTCGCCACCCTGCAGGACGCCACGCGCAAGGCGCTCGCGGCCAAGGACCTGCGCGACAAGCTCGACCAGCAGGGCGTGGAGATCGCCGCGCCCACCTCGCCCGAGCAGTTCTCGGCGCTGCTGCATGCCGACCTCGCCAAGTGGGCGCGCATCGTCAAGGCCTCGGGCGCCGCGGTCGACTGACCTCGCCACTCATCCTTCTTCCCGACACACACGACATGACTTCTCCCCTGATCGACGTCGAAGCCCTCGCGCGCCTGCAGGCCTGGCAGGGCCGCACCGAAACGCTGCGCGACGACCTCACGGCCGCGCCCGTGCGCGGCCTGTCCGCCACGCTCGACCGCGACGACCCGCTGCCCGAGGCGGGCACGCGCCTGCCTGCGCTGTGGCACTGGCTCTACTTCCTGCCGCACCACCGCCAGTCGGAGATCGGCGAAGACGGCCATGCCAAGCGCGGCGGTTTCCTGCCGCCCGTGCCGCTGCCGCGCCGCATGTGGGCCGGCGGCCGGCTGACGTGGGAGCCGGGCAATCCGCTGCAGGTGGGCGATGCGGTCGAGCGCACGTCGACCATCGCCTCGGTCACGCACAAGGCCGGCCGCACGGGCGAGCTGGTGTTCGTGCTGGTGCGCCATGAAGTGCGCAACGCGCGCGGGCTGGCGCTCACCGAAGAGCACGACATCGTCTACCGCGCCGCCGCCGCGCCCGGCGAGCCCGCGCCGCCGCCTACGCCCGCACCGAAGGACGCCACCTTCAGCCGCGACCTCGTGCCCGACGACGTGCTGCTGTTCCGTTACTCGGCGCTGACCTTCAACGGCCACCGCATCCACTACGACCGCCGCTACGTCACGCAGGTCGAGGGCTACCCGGGCCTCATCGTGCACGGGCCGCTGATCGCGACGCTGCTGGTCGACCTGCTGCGCCGCAACGCGCCGGCCGATGCGCAGCTGGCGCGCTTCGAGTTCCGCGCCGTGCGCCCGACCTTCGACATCGCGCCGTTCCGCGTGCACGGCAAGCCCGCCGAAGGCAGCACCGACGGCAAGACCTTCAGCCTGTGGGGCGAAGACGCCGACGGCTGGCTCACGATGCAGGCCACGGCCGTGCTCGCCTGACGCAAGGAAAGAAAGAAGAAGCCCATGACCAGACCCCTGGACGGCATCACCGTCATCTCGCTCGAACACGCCATCGCGGCGCCGTTCTGCACCCGCCAGCTCGCCGACCTCGGCGCGCGCGTCATCAAGGTCGAGCGCCCCGGCGGCGGCGACTTTGCGCGCGCCTACGACGAGCGCGTGAACGGCGAGGCCTCGCACTTCGTGTGGGTCAACCGCTCGAAGGAAAGCCTCACGCTCGACCTCAAGCAACCCGCCGCGCTCGCCGTGCTGCAGGAGCTGGTGGCCGGTGCCGACGTGCTGGTGCAGAACCTCGCGCCCGGCGCCGCCGCGCGCATGGGCCTGGGCGCGCAGGTGCTGCAGGAGAAGCACCCTGCGCTCATCGTCTGCGACATTTCGGGCTACGGCGAAGACGGCCCGTACCGCGACAAGAAGGCCTACGACCTGCTCATTCAGAGCGAGGCCGGTTTTCTCTCGGTGACGGGCACGCCCGACGACCCGTGCAAGTCGGGCAACTCCATCGCCGACATCGCGGCGGGCATGTACGCCTACACCGGCATCCTCGCGGCGCTGATGCAGCGCGGCAAGACGGGCAAGGGCTCGCACATCGACGTGTCGATGCTCGAATCGCTTGCCGAGTGGATGGGCTACCCCATGTACTACGCCTACGACGGCGCGCCGCCGCCGCCGCGCAGCGCCGCCTCGCACGCGACCATCTATCCCTACGGTCCGTTCCCCGCGGGCGACGGCGGCACCGTGATGCTGGGCCTGCAGAACGAGCGCGAGTGGCGCGCCTTCTGCGACAAGGTGCTGCTGCGCCCCGAGCTCGCGAGCGACCCGCGCTTCGACAGCAACGCGCGGCGCAACGAACACCGCGAGGCGCTGCGCACGCTCATCGTCGACACCTTCGGCGCGCTCAGTGCGGCGCAGGTGCTCGAACGGCTCGACACCGCGCAGATCGCCAATGCGCGCATGAACGACATGGCCGGGCTGTGGGCGCACCCGCAGCTGCAGGCGCGCGAGCGCTGGCGCCAGGTGGGCTCGCCGGCCGGCGACATTCCGGCGCTGCTGCCGGCCGGTCGTCAGAGCGCGTTCGACTACCGCATGGACCCGGTGCCCGCAGTCGGCCAGCACACCGATGCCATCCTGCGCAGCCTGGGCAGCGGCGACGACGCGATCGCAGCGCTGCGCGCGGCCGGCGCGGTATGAGCGGGCCCGCGAACACCGCGCTCGCTCTTGCGCGCGCCTTTCTCTTCGTGCCGGCCGACCGGCCCGAGCGCCATGCGCGCGCACTGGCGACGGGCGCGGGCGGCGTGATCATCGACCTCGAAGACGCCGTGGCGCCCGCGCGCAAGGCCGAGTCGCGCGACGCACTCGGTGCCTCGCTGTCGGCGCTGCCTGCCGAAGGGCGAGGGCGGCTGCTCGTGCGCGTGAACGCCAGCGGCACGCCGTGGCATGACGACGACTGCGCGCGCGCGGCCGGCTGGATCGCCGAGGGCCTGATCGCTGGCGTCGTGCTCCCCAAGGCCGAGCATGCCGACGAACTGCATCGGCTGGCCGCCACGGCCGGACCGAAGGCCGTGCTGGTGCCGCTCATCGAATCGGCCGCGGGGCTCGCGGCGCTCGATGCCATCGCGGGTGCGCCGCAGGTGCTGCGGCTGGCCTTCGGCCATCTCGATTTCCAGGCCGACCTCGGCATGGCCTGCGACGCCGACGAGGCCGAGCTGGTGCCCGTGCGCCTCGCGCTCGTGCTGGCCTCGCGCCGCGCCGGGCTGGCCACGCCCATCGACGGCGTCTCGCCCGACTGGCGCGACGCGCAGCGGCTCGCCGCCGACACCGCGCGCGCGCGGCGCGGCGGCTTCGGCGCCAAGCTGTGCATCCATCCCGAGCAGGTTGCGCCCGTGCAGGCCGCGCTCGGGCCCACGGCCGGCGAGGTGGCCTGGGCGCACCGCGTCACCGAGGCCGTGCGCGCGGCCGGCGGCGGCGTCGTGAGCCTCGACGGCCGCATGGTCGACGGGCCCGTGGTGCGGCTGGCCGAGCGCTGGCTGGCGCTGGCCGCATCTCACGGCCCGGGCGATTCATCCGTGACGCACTGATCCACAGACAAACCACAAGGAGACAAAGAAGTGAACGCAACGAAGACCTGGAAACTGAAAGCCCTCATCGCCGCATCGGCGGGCGCCTGCCTGCTCGCCGCCGCATCGCCCGCCGCCGCGCAGGCTGCGTGGCCCGACAAGCCCATCGTGATGGTCGTGCCGTACTCGGCCGGCGGCCCTACCGACGTGGTGGCGCGCATGCTCGCCGTGCCCATGGGCAAGTCGCTCGGGCAGACCGTGGTGGTCGAGAACACCGTGGGCGCGGGCGGCACCATCGCGCCGACCCGCGTGGCCAAGGCGGCGCCCAACGGCTACACCATCCTCATCCACCACATGGGCATGGCCACCGCGCCCGCGCTGTACAAGAAGCTCAACTACGACCCGCTGAAAGACTTCGAGTACGTCGGCCAGGTCATGGACGTGCCGATGACCCTGCTGTCGCGCAAGGACTTCCCGTCCAACAACTTCAAGGAGCTGCTGGCCTACGTGAAGGCCAACAAGGACAAGGTCTCGCTTGCCAACGCCGGCATCGGCGCGGTGTCGCAGCTGTGCGGCATGCTCTTCGCGCACCAGATCGGCGTGCAGCTGACGACCGTGCCCTACAAGGGCGCAGGCCCGGCGCTCAACGACCTCATGGGCGGGCAGGTCGACCTGCTGTGCGACCAGACCACGCAGACCGCGCCCGTCATCAAGGACGGCCAGCGCGTGAAGGTCTTCGGCGTGACCACGCCCAAGCGCCTGTCGAGCATGCCCGACATCCCCACGCTCGACGAGCAGGGCCTCAAGGGCTTCGACGTGAAGGTGTGGCACGGCGTGTACGCGCCCAAGGGCACGCCGCCGGCCGTGATCGAGAAGCTCAACGTGGCCCTGCGCGCCGCGCTGCAGGACGACAACGTGAAGAAGCGCTTCGCCGAACTGAGCACCGAGGCCGTGCCGATGGACAAGGTCACGCCCGAGGCGCTGCGCAGCCACCTGGCGGCGGAGATCGAGAAGTGGGGGAAGGTGATCCGGGCTGCGGGGGTGCAGGCGGATTGAGAGCGACAGCTTGAGAGGTTCGGGGTCGGGGCCGCAATGCCCTGGGCTCAGAGCTTCTTCTTCATGTAGGCGAGGTAGTTGCCGCGCGCGTAGTTGTCGATGCGGGCGAACTCTTCGTAGCCTTGCTTCAGGTAGAAGCCTCGCGCCTGCCACTGGAAGGTTTCGAGCGCGGCATTCCCGGCGCCCAGCGCCTTGCCGCGCGCTTCCGCCTCCGCGAGCAGGCAGCGGCCCAGGCCGGTGCCCCGGGCTTCCTCCTCGACGAACAGCACGTCGATGCGCAGCCATTCGAGGAACACGAAGCCACGCAGCCCGCCCATCAGGCGGCCCTGCGCATCCTTCGCGTTCAGCCACACGGGTTGCGTATCGGGGTACTCGCCGACGAAGCCGTAGTTGAACTCGCGCAACCGGCGGCCCAGGACGCCGGAGCGGACCTCTTCTTCGGAGGCGGTCGAAATCACTGTCTCGGTCATGCGTCGCCGTTCGCCAGCAAGGTCTCCTCGAACAACTTCAGCAACAGCCGAGCGAACACATCCATGTTCCATGGCCGGTCGGTCGCGCCGGTCTCGATCGTGCGGCTGACCACGAGGCCGTCCGCGCCGGTCACGGCGATGCAGACATGCCCGGGCGCATCGCCGTACGGACTGCCCGACGGTCCCGCCGCGCCGCTCTCGCAGATGCCCCACTTCGAACGATGGGCATCACGGATGCGGCCCGAGATGAAGCGCGCATAGGGCTCGGTCTCGCCGCGCATGTCGCCCATGTCCTCGGGCGTGAGGCCGAGCAGGGCCTTGCCGGCGCGCCGCGAGTAGATGACCGCGCCGCCCAGGAAGTAGGCCGAGGCGCCCGGCAACGCGAGCAGGGCGGCCGAGACCAGGCCGCCGGCCGACGATTCGGCCACCGCCACCGTCTGGCGCCGCTCGCGCAGCGCCGCCCCCACGCGGGCGGCGAGCACGGAAAGCGGTTCGAGGTCGGTGAGGTCGGGCGTGGACATGGAGGTCGAAAGAAGTAAGAAGGAAGAAATGACCGACCGTTCGATCGATCAAGGGAACGGGTGAACGGATGAACGAACGGTCAGGCGAGGCCCGCGCGCGAGCCCGGCCGCCGCACATACGACGGCGCGCGCTCGTGGCTCGAGGTGTGGCCGTACACCGTGTCGGCCGGGTAGTACTCGGCCTGCAGCTGCACCTTGGCCGCGGCTTCCTCGCCCGACACATGGGCAATGAAGGCGAGCATCAGGTCGGTGCCGGCCGAGACGCCGGCCGAGGTCCAGACATGGCCGTCCTGCACGAAGCGCTGCTCCACCACCTTCACGTCGCCGAGCGCGCGCAGGCGGTCGAGTGATCCCCAGTGCGTGGTCGCGGTGCGGCCCGAGAGCAGGCCGGCCGCATGCAGCACGAAGGCGCCGGTGCACACCGACAGCAGCGCCTTGCAGCCGGGCGCCTGCGCGGCCAGGAACTGCACCATGGCGGGGTTGTCGACCTCGCGCCGCGTGCCCATGCCGCCGGGCACGAGCACGAAATCGAGCGGCGGGCAGTCGGCAAACGAGACATGCGGGTTGATCGACAGCCCCTTGGCGCAGACGACCGGGCCATGCGTTTGCGCCACCACGAGGCAGTTGGCGGGGCCGCCAGCCAGCTTGCTCCACATGGTGAGCATTTCCCAGGGACCGACGAAATCGAGCTCCTCGACCTCGGGGAAGACGACGATTGCGAAATTCATGCGTGCGAACTCCTGGTGGGGTGGCCGGCAGGGGCCGTGTCACGGGCGCGAAGCCGCAAGCATATAGAGTGCCGCCGAGGTGATGTCCGTGACAGCTGGTTGCAAGCTTGGCTCAGTGTTCTCCCTCAGAGTTGTGTGGCCTGAAAATGGCTAGAGTGAAGGCGGCCGTTCAGGCTTTTTGCTAGCTTCAATCAAGGAAATCTCATGAGCAAGAAAGTTGCATATGTCACCGGAGGCATGGGTGGCATCGGAACAGCCATCTGCCAGCGTCTGTACAAGGACGGGTTCACCGTGGTCGCAGGTTGCGGCCCCACGCGGGACTACGCCAAGTGGCTGGCCGAACAGAAAGCCGAAGGCTTCGAGTTCCACGCGTCGGTCGGCAATGTCGGCGACTGGCAATCCACCGTCGAGGCCTTCTCCGCCGCCAAGGCGGCCCACGGGGCGATTGACGTGCTCGTCAACAACGCCGGCATCACGCGGGACCGCATGTTCCTCAAGATGACCCCCGAGGACTGGAGCGCGGTGATCGAAACCAACCTCAACAGCATGTTCAACGTCACCAAGCAGGTGGTGGGCGACATGGTCGAAAAGGGCTGGGGCCGCATCATCAACATCAGCTCGGTCAACGGCGCCAAGGGCCAGGCCGGCCAGACCAACTACTCGGCGGCCAAGGCCGGCATGCACGGCTTCACGATGGCGCTGGCGCAGGAGCTGGCCAACAAGGGCGTCACCGTGAACACGGTGAGCCCGGGCTACATCGGCACCGACATGGTCAAGGCCATCCGCCAGGAAGTGCTCGACAAGATCGTGGCCACGATCCCGGTCAAGCGCCTGGGCGAGCCGAGCGAAATCGCTTCCATCATCGCGTGGCTCGCCACCGACGAAGGCGGCTACAGCACCGGGGCCGACTTCTCGGTCAACGGCGGCCTCCACATGCACTGAGCATGCGCGCCACGCCCTGAAAACAAAAACCCGCTTCGGCGGGTTTTTTCATTTGGGCCGGAACCACTCCCACAGGACACACGACTTCAACCATCGAAAGCAACCCGGCACGAACCCTTTTTTCAGCGTTTTTCCTTCATCTTTTCAGGAGGCAGTCATGGCACATACAACAAGCACAGTACCCAGGAAGCTCCCCCTTTACCGTTCCCTGTACGCGCAGGTGATCACCGCGGTGATCGTCGGCGTGCTCCTGGGGTACTTCTACCCCTCGCTCGGTGAGTCGATGAAGCCCTTGGGCGACGGCTTCATCAAGCTCATCAAGATGATCATCGCGCCGATCATCTTCTGCACGGTGGTGGTCGGCATCGCCGGCATGGAAGACATGAAGAAGGTCGGCAAGACCGGCGGCCTGGCGCTCTTGTACTTCGAGATCGTGAGCAGCATCGCGCTGGTGGTCGGCCTCGTGCTGGTCAACGTGCTCAAGCCCGGCGCGGGCATGAACATCGATGCGTCCACGCTCGACACCAAGGCCATCGCGGCCTACACCGGCCCTGGCAAGATGACCGGCACGGTCGACTTCCTGCTCAACGTGATTCCCTCCACCGTGGTCGATGCCTTCGCCAAGGGCGAGATCCTGCAGGTGCTGCTCATCGCGGTGCTGTTCGGCTTTGCGCTGCACCGCTTCGGCGGGCGCGGCACGCTGGTGTTCGACGTGATCGAGAAGGGCTCGCACGTGCTGTTCGTGATCGTCAACTACATCATGAAGCTCGCGCCCATCGGCGCCTTCGGCGCCATGGCCTTCACCATCGGCAAGTACGGGCTGGGCAGCCTGCTGTCGCTGGGCAAGCTCATGGGCACCTTCTACCTGACCTGCCTGCTGTTCATCTTCGTGGTGCTGGGGCTCATTGCGCGCTTTCACGGCTTCAGCATCTGGAAGTTCATCAAGTACATCAAGGAAGAGCTGCTGATCGTGCTGGGCACCTCGTCCAGCGAATCGGTGCTGCCGCGCATGATGGAGAAGATGGAGAACCTGGGCGCCCACAAGACCTGCGTGGGGCTGGTGATTCCCACGGGCTACTCGTTCAACCTGGACGGCACCTCGATCTACCTGACGATGGCGGCGGTGTTCATCGCGCAGGCCACCAACACGCCGATGACGCTCACGCAGGAGATCACGCTGCTGGCCGTGCTGCTGCTCACCTCGAAGGGGGCGGCTGGCGTCACGGGCAGCGGCTTCATCGTGCTGGCGGCCACGCTGTCGGCGGTGGGGCATGTGCCGGTGGCGGGGCTGGCGCTCATCCTGGGCATCGACCGCTTCATGTCGGAAGCCCGCGCGCTCACCAACCTGATCGGCAACGGCGTGGCCACCATCGTGGTCGCCAAGTGGACGAATGAACTGGACACCGAGCGGCTGCAGGCCGGGCTCAACAACGAGAGCTGGGTCGAGTCGCAGGAGCCCGAGGAGCTGGTGAACGCGCGCGAATCGAAGATGGCGCAGTAGCGGGAGCAGGGCGCCGGCCCGCGCGTTTCGGTGCGGTGCGGCGCGTTTCGGTGCGCTTCAGTGCGCGTCAGTGCACCAGGGCCACCGCGAGCAGCGGCTGCGCCCTGGCGTCGAGCTCGCGTTCGTACAGCGGGGCGCCCTTGGCGTAGGCGCCCTGGGCGCGATGGGCCGCGGCCAGGTTTTGCCGGCTGACCAGCACCGCGTGTGCGTCGGGGCGCCGCTGCTTCTCGTGGATCGCCAGGGCGCGTTCGTACAGCGCAATGGCCTGGTCGAAGGCCTCGCGGCGATAGTGCAGGCCGGCCAGCGCGCTCAGCGTGAACGCCACCCGCGGGCTGTCCGGCCCGGCGGTCTTTTCCTGGATGGCGAGCGCGGCCGAGTACGACTGCGCGGCCCGCGTCAGCTGCCCCTGCCGCTGGTGGACGTGGGCCAGCAGCACGAGGCTGAGGGCCGCGTCGGCGGACTCGGCCCCGCCCGTGCGTTGCGCCGTCTGCAGCACCAGCTGCGCCAGCTCGAGCGTGCCGACGTCGTAGCAGTTGGCGTTGATGCGTTGCACGAGTTCCTGGCGCAGCGCGCGCCATTCGGGGTTGCCGTCCTGCGCGTACAGCGCGCCGAACTGCGAGGCCGCCAGGATGACGCCGGCGGCAAGCCATGCCTTCGCGAATTTCATGGGGCCGAATCTAGTGGCCCGGCCCGAAAAACGAATACCTCGTTCATGGGAGTCCGCGCCCGCGGGGCAGGGCCCCGGGGCGCGGACGGCGCTGGCGCCCCGCCTCAGGCGAGATCGAAGCGGTCCAGGTTCATCACCTTGGTCCAGGCGGCCACGAAGTCGTCGATGAACTTCTGCTGGCTGTCGGACGCGCCGTAGACCTCGGCGATGGCCCGCAGCTGCGCGTTGGAGCCGAACACCAGGTCGACGCGCGTGCCGGTCCACTTGAGGGCGCCGGTCTTGCGGTCGCGGCCTTCGTACTCTTCCTTGGCGTCCGACACCGCCTTCCACTCCGTGCCCATGTCGAGCAGGTTCACGAAGTAGTCGTTGCTCAGCGTGCCGGGCGTCTTCGTGAAGACGCCGTGGCGCGTCTGGCCGACGTTGGTGTCGAGCACGCGCAGGCCACCGACCAGCACCGTCATCTCGGGCGCCGTGAGCGTGAGCAGCTGCGCCTTGTCGATCAGCAGCGCTTCGCCGGGCACGCTGTAGCGGCCCTTCAGGTAGTTGCGGAAGCCGTCGGCTGCGGGCTCCAGCGGCTCGAACGAGGGCACGTCGGTCTGTTCCTGCGAGGCGTCGGCGCGGCCCGGCGAGAAGGGCACCTTCACTTCACGGCCGCCATTGCGCGCGGCCTGTTCCACGCCCGCACCGCCGGCCAGCACGATCAGGTCGGCCAGCGAGATCTTCTTGCCGCCGGTCTGCGCCGCGTTGAACTCGCTCTGGATGCCTTCGAGCACCTTCAGCACCTGGGCCAGCTGCGCGGGCTGGTTGACGGCCCAGTCCTTCTGCGGTGCGAGCCGCACGCGGGCGCCGTTGGCACCGCCGCGCATGTCGGAGCCGCGGAAGGTGGAGGCCGAGGCCCACGCCGTCGACACCAGCTGCGCGGGCGTGAGGCCCGAGGCCAGCACCTTCTTCGTCAGCGCCGCGACGTCGTTGGCGTCGACCAGCGGGTGGTCGACGGCCGGGATCGGGTCTTGCCAGATCAGCTCTTCGGCCGGCACCTCGGGTCCGAGGTAGCGGGCGCGCGGGCCCATGTCGCGGTGCGTGAGCTTGAACCAGGCGCGCGCGAAGGCGTCGGCGAGCTGGTCGGGGTTGGCCAGGAAGCGGCGCGAGATCTTTTCGTAGGCCGGGTCCAGGCGCAGCGACAGGTCGGTCGTGAGCATGGTCGGCGCGTGGCGCTTGGAGCCGTCGTGCGCGTCGGGGATGGTGCCGGCACCGGCGCCGCCCTTGGCCACCCACTGGTGCGCGCCGGCGGGGCTCTTGGTCAGCTCCCATTCGTAGCCGAACAGGTTCTCGAAGAAGTTGTTGCTCCACTTCGTGGGCGTGGTCGTCCACGTCACTTCGAGGCCGCTGGTGATGGTGTCGCCGCCCTTGCCGGTGCCGAAGCTGTTCTTCCAGCCGAAGCCCTGGTCTTCGAGGCCGGCGGCTTCGGGTTCCTTGCCGACGTTCGAGGCCGGCCCCGCGCCGTGCGTCTTGCCGAAGGTGTGGCCGCCGGCGATGAGCGCCACGGTTTCCTCGTCGTTCATGGCCATGCGGGCGAAGGTGTCGCGGATGTCGTGGGCCGCGGCGATCGGGTCGGGGTTGCCGTCCGGGCCTTCGGGGTTCACGTAGATCAGGCCCATCTGCACGGCGCCCAGCGGGTTCTCGAGGTTGCGGCTGTGCGGCACCTTGCTGTCGTCGTCCTTCACGAGCACGCCGCGGTCTTTCTCGACGCCGGGCGAGCCCTGTGCGTAGCGCACGTCGCCGCCCAGCCAGGTCTTCTCGCGGCCCCAGTACACGTCCTGGTCGGGCTCCCACACGTCGGGGCGGCCACCGCCGAAGCCGAAGGTCTTGAAGCCCATGGTCTCGAGCGCGACGTTGCCGGTGAGGATCAGCAGGTCGGCCCAGGAAATCTTCTGGCCGTACTTCTGCTTGATCGGCCACAGCAGGCGGCGCGCCTTGTCCAGGCTCACGTTGTCGGGCCAGCTGTTGAGCGGCGCGAAGCGCTGCTGCCCGCGGCCGGCGCCGCCGCGGCCGTCGCCGATGCGGTAGGTGCCGGCGCTGTGCCAGGCCATGCGGATGAAGAGCGGGCCGTAGTGACCGAAGTCGGCGGGCCACCAGTCCTGCGAGTCGGTCATCAGCGCGGCGAGGTCTTTCTTCACCGCGGCCAGGTCGAGGCTCTGGAAGGCCTTGGCGTAGTCGAAACCGGCGCCCAGGGGATCGGATTTGGAGGAGTGCTGGTGCAGCAGGTCCAGGCGCAGCTGCTCGGGCCACCAGTCGCGGTTCGTGGTGCCGGCGCCGGTGGCCTGGCTGAACGGGCACTTCGCTTCGGTTTTCTCGTTGCTCATGGGGAGGCTCCTGTTGTTGGGGGGACGGGGGGACCGCTCAAATTCTGGATGAGAAAGGTGTCGATGCGAATAGAAGTGCTTTATGCCTACGATAGTTCGCGTCGCTTCCGTAGGGGTGTAGACGCAGGCCCGTAGAAGCCTGCGGGCTTCAAAGGTTGGGGGCCGTTCCTGCAAAATGGACCGATGCCCCACAGCGTCTCCCTCATCAATACGATTGCCGCCGGCCTGGGGTTGGCGCTGGTGTTCGGCTTTCTCGCGGCGCGGCTGCGATTGCCGGCGCTGGTGGGGTACCTCCTGGCGGGCGTGATCATCGGCCCGTTCACGCCGGGCTTCGTGGCCGACGCGGGCATTGCCGCACAACTGGCCGAGATCGGCGTGATGCTGCTGATGTTCGGCGTGGGCCTGCATTTTTCGCTGGCCGACCTGCTTGCGGTGCGCAAGATCGCGCTGCCCGGCGCCATCGCGCAGATCGCGGTCGCCACGCTGCTCGGCGGCGGGCTGGCCATGTGGTGGGGCTGGAGCTGGGGCACGGCGCTGGTGTTCGGGCTGGCGCTGTCGGTGGCGAGCACTGTGGTGCTGCTGCGCGCGCTCGAGAGCCTGGGCATCCTCGATTCCTTCACCGGCCGCATCGCGGTGGGCTGGCTGGTGGTTGAAGACCTCGCGATGGTGCTGGTGCTCGTGCTGCTGCCGCCGCTGGCGGGTGCGCTGGGCAGCACCAAGGTCGACACCAGCGGCGACCCCGTCTGGCAGACGCTGGGCCTCACCTTGCTGCAGGTCGGCGGCTTCGTGGTGCTGATGCTGGTGGTGGGGCGGCGCGTGTTCCCGTGGATTCTCTGGCAGGTCACGCGCACCGGCTCGCGCGAGCTGTTCACGCTGTGCGTGGTGGCGGCGGCCGTGAGCATCGCCTTCGCCTCGGCTGCGCTGTTCGGCGTGTCGTTCGCGCTGGGCGCCTTCTTCGCCGGCATGGTCATGCGCGAGTCGCAGTTCAGCCACCGCGCGGCGCAGGAGTCGCTGCCGCTGCGCGATGCGTTTGCCGTGCTGTTCTTCGTGTCGGTCGGCATGCTGTTCGACCCCTCGGTGCTGCTGGAGCGCCCGCTGCAGGTGCTGGCTGTGGTGCTGGTGATCGTGCTGGGCAAGTCGCTCGCGGCCTGCGCGCTGGTGCTGGTGTTCCGCTACCCGCTGGCCACCGCGCTCACCGTGAGCGCGAGCCTGGCGCAGATCGGCGAGTTCTCGTTCATCCTGGCCGGGCTGGGCGTGTCGCTCGGCCTGCTGCCGGTGGAAGGGCAGAGCCTGGTGCTGGCGGGCGCGCTGATCTCCATCGCCACCAACCCGCTGTGGTTCAGCCTCATCGCGCCGCTGCAGAAATGGCTGCACGCGCATTCGAAATTTGCGCGCGAGCTGGACGCGCGCAGCGACCCGCTGGCCGAGCTGCCGATGACCACCGAGGCCAAGTACCTGTCGCGCCAGGTGGTGCTGGTCGGCTACGGCCGGGTGGGCCGGCGCATCGCCGCCGAGCTCGAGACCAACGACATCCCCTACGTGGTGGCCGAGCAGAACCGCGAGCTGGTCGAGAAGCTGCGCGAGGCCGGAATCCCGGCCGTGTGGGGCGACGCGGCCGATCCGGCGGTGCTGATCCAGGCGCACGTGGCGCGCGCCCGCGTGCTCGTGGTGGCCACGCCCGACGCCATGAACGTGCGCCAGATGATCGAAACCGCGCGCACGCTGAACCCCACCATCCAGACCGTGGTGCGCAGCCACAACGAGCAGGAAGCCCGCCTGCTGGCCGCCGAAACCGACGCGAAGGTGTTCCTGGGCGAACAGGAACTCGCCCAGGCGATGGCCCGCGATGTGGTGCAGCGCGCCGCCGCGATGGCAGTGCCGGCCTGAGGGCCGGTCGATTCCTCCTGTTGCAGCGCGCGTCGGCCGAGGAGCCCGTTCCTCGGCCAAGGCGTGCGCCCGCATATTTCATCGATTTCTCCTTTTTCTGATCCCATGTCACTGAAAGCCCGATGGCATTCGTTGCTCGGCGCGGTGCGCGAGTCCCTGGTCTGCCTCGCGCTGGCCTTCCGCTCCAGCCTGCGCCCCGGCATCGCGCTGCGTTCCGCGGGCCTGTGCCTGCTGGTCTTCACGGTGTGGAGCTGGGTGCTCTACCGTCACTTTCAGCCGATCGGCATGGCGGCCGGGGTGGTGTCGGTCTTCATCGTGATGGGCGGGGCGGTGCTCGGCCTGCTGCCCGGCACGGGAGGCAGTGGGGGGAGCATCGCGGGCATGGCGGGCATCGCCCCTGCGCTGGCGATGTTGCTGCTCTATGCGGCGCTGCTCACGGTCGTGGTGCTGGTGGTGATGTACGTCGGCGTCATCGTCGCCACCATCCGGCTGGCGTTGCGCTGGGTGGTGTTGGGCCCGGTGCGCGAGCGCGTGCAGGCGCGTTACCCGGCGCTGCTGCAGTCACGGCCCGAGTCCTCGGGCTTGCTGGTCGGCGTGCGCGGATGGCTGGGGCCCTGGCTGGGCGCGAGCCTGGGGATGCTGCTGTGCCTGCTGGTGCCGGTGATCAACGGCGTGCTGCTGTTCCTGCTGCTCGCCTACCTCAACGTGCGCTTCCTGCTGGCGCCCGCGCTCGCCGGCATCGCGAACGGCGAGGAGCGCATGCAGGTCGTGCGTCGCCAGCGCGGTGCGATGGTGGCGTTCGGCGTTCTGATCCTGCTGCTGGCGCTCGTGCCGGTGGTGAATCTACTGCTGCCCGCCTTGCTGGGCGCAGGCACCTGCCACCTCGGCTGCCGAGGTATGGAGGCACAGCGCCGGGCTGACACCGACGCCTTGACCGACGCTTCGGCCAGCGCTCAAAGGTCCTCGATCACCAGCGTGCGATAACGCTCGGCGATCGAGTAGGGCACGGTACGCACCAGTTCCATCACGCGCTCGGCGATGGCGCCGTCCTTGGTGCGGATCAGCAGGCCCGTGTGGCCTTCGTGGGCCAGCTGGATGAAGGCGCGCACCGTGTCGCCGTCGGTGCCGGCGGAGGGCAGGGGGCTGTGCGAGGCATGCACGGTCGGCGCGATTTCCGCCAGGACGGTTTCGGCCGGTATCAGGTAGACCTCGTCGCCGCTCACGATGCCTTTCGCGATCAGCCCGTGGCCGATGCGGCTGGCGTCTTCGACGCTCGGAAACATCACCAGGGAGTAACCGGTCGGGTAGAACGCGCCACCGAAGGCGGCGCGCATGTTGGGTTCAAGCGTGAAATGTTTCATGCTGACTCCTTGTTCTGATGCAACTCCCCACCCCTAACATTAGGCCGCGCGGCGTCCATGCACTGTAGGAGAAGCCCTAGTACTGACAACCGCGCCAGCCCCTTGCCCGTTCAAAGGCGGGTTCATTCCCTGTTTCATTTCTGACCGTCATGCCTTCGCCGAGAGACATCGCACTCACCGTCCACGAACTGGAAGAAGGGGAGTTCTACTGGGTGCTGATGGAGGCCGTGGACGGCTCGCCCGGCGACTCCACCCATGTGTACGTGCCGCTCGAAGCCGCCCACGAGCCCTACGCCACGTATTCGAACGCGCTGGTGGCCGGCGTGGCGGTGCTGCGGCGGCTGTTCGGGCCCGACGGCAAACCCGTCTGACGGGGCCCGCAAGGGCGCCGCCGCAGGGCGCTCCCTATAATCCCGGCGGTTGGAAACATTGGTTCACACCGGTGTCGTCCAACACCCCACGGTTCGAAGGTGCCCTGCACGACCAGTCACAGGATTGGCGGCGGGGTTAAACGGGAAGCAGGTGCGAGGCGTCGTTTTTTCGAACGACCCTTCCATTCCTGCGCTGCCCCCGCAACGGTCAGCGGACATCGACACCCTCAGGCCCCGGCGATCTTTCGCTGGGGCAGCCACTGCGCTTCGGCGTGGGAAGGCGAGGGCTTCGGCGCCGAGGTGCATGCATTGCACCCCGACGCACTCCGCGAGCCCGGATACCGGCCTTCGCAACCGCCTTCGGATGCTGCGGGAGTGCGTGTCCGGGCCTGCCGCTTTTCCCTCGCGCGAAACGGCACCGCCCCTCGTCTCTTCTCCCTTGGCGTCCGCGATCGGTCAGGAGCCTGCGGGGACGCAGGCTGGAGGAGAAGTCGGATGAATCGCATTGCATCGCCGCCGCGCGATCGCTCGGGCCCGCCCCTGCAACGGGCGCGCCTTTCGGGTCTTTCAGGTCTTTCGCTGGGGCTTGGCCTCGCTTGCGGGCCCGCCCTGGCCCAATCGGGCGACACAACCGGTCGCCCCAGCCTCACGCCCGTGCAGGTCGAAGCCAGCCGCCACACGCCGCTGGCCCTGGACGAACCCACGCAGACCGGCAGCCGCCTGGGCCTCACGCCACTCGAAACGCCGGCCAGCATCGAGGTGCTCACCGGCGACGCGATCCGCGCGCGCGGCGACGTGTCGGTGGTCGAGGCCGCGAGCCGCGCCACCGGCATCACGGGCTCGCCCGCGCCGGGCAATGGCGGCTCGTCGCTGTCGGCGCGCGGCTTCAACGGCCACGGCTCGGTGATGCAGTTGTACGACGGCACGCGCCTGTATGTGGGCGCGGGCACCGTCACCTTCCCGTTCGACACCTGGTCGACCGACCGCATCGAGGTGCTGCGCGGCGCCGCCTCGGTGATGTTCGGCGAGGGCGCCATCGGCGGCGCGATCAACGTGGTGCCCAAGAAGCCCACGCGCGGCCCGATCCGCAACGAGGCGCTCGTGAGCGGGGGCTCCGACGCCACGCGCCAGGTCGCCTTCGGCAGCGGCGGGGCGATCAACGACATGCTGTCGTACCGCTTCGACATCAGCCACCGCAGGACCGACGGCTTCATGCGGCGCGGCGAGGCCGAGAGCCTGGCGGTGGGCGGCGCGGTGCGGCTCGATGTGTCGCCGCGGCTGCAGTTCACGCTCTCGCACGACGAGGGCCGCCAGACGCCGCAGCGCTACTTCGGCGTGCCGCTCATCAACGGCCGCGTGAGCAGCCTGAACCGCGAACAGAACTACAACCTCGACGACGCCGAGGTCAAGTACCGCGACCGCTGGACCCGCCTCGATGCGCAGTGGACGCCCAACGACGCCGTCACCGTGCGCAACCAGCTCTATCGCCTGGACAGCAAGCGCCACTGGCGCGACAGCGAAACCTACACCTACAGCGCCACCACGAACCGCGTGACGCGCGGCGACTACCTGGAGATCGGCCACGACCAGGAACAGATCGGCAACCGCACCGACGCCACCTTCAAGCACGCGCTGTTCGGCCTGAAGAACCAGGTGCTGGTGGGCTTCGATGTGAACCGCATCGACTTCCTGAATTCGAGCGACACGCCCTACGGCGGGCGCTCGGTGGTCGATGCCTTCGTCTTCAACCCCGGCACCTACGCTTCGCCCACTCCCTACCTGCCGCGCTACAAGACCAAGACCCGCACCTACGCCTTCTTCGCCGAAGATAAGCTGGCCTTCAACGAGCACTGGTCGGTGGTCGGCAGCCTGCGCTGGGACCACGCGAAGATCGTGCGCACCGATCCGCAGAACCGCGCCCCGCGCCTGGACAAGACCTTCGAGTACGCCACGGGCCGCCTGGGCGTGGTCTACGCGCCCGACGCCGCGCAGTCGTTCTATGCGCAGGTGGCGCGCGCAGCCGATCCGCTCACCGGGCTCATCAGCACCTCGACCACGCAGGTGCCGTTCGAGCTCAGCGTCGGCAAGCAGGTCGAGGTGGGCTACAAGCGCCAGCTGGCCGAGGGCCGTGGCGCGTGGAGCGTGGCCGCCTACCGCATCGAGAAGACCAAGCTGCTGTCGCGCGACGCGAACGACCCGACCGTCGTGCAGCAGATCGGCAAGCAGTCGTCCGAAGGCATCGAGGCCACGCTCGACCTCGCGCTGACCTCCACGCTGCGCCTCGAAGCCAACGCCGCGCGGCTGCGTGCGCGCTACGACGACTTCAACGAGGCGGTCGGCAAGTCGCTGGTCTCGCGCGCGGGCAACACGCCGGCCGGCGTGCCCCAGGTGGCGGCCAACCTGTGGCTGCACTGGCGCTTCCTGCCGCAGTGGGAGGCCGAGTTGGGCGTGCGCCACGTCGGCGCGCGGCAGGTCGATGCGGCCAACACGCGCCGCATCGGCTCCTACACCGTGGCCGACGCGGGCGTGAGCTGGCAGGCGAACCCGTCGCTCAAGCTCGCGCTGCGCGCCTACAACCTGGCCGACCGCAGGTACCCGGTCTCGTTCTCGAACGGCGGTAACCAGTGGCTGCTGGGCCGTCCGCGCTCGTTCGAGCTGTCGGCGTTCGTGACCTTCTGAGCATGGCCGCATGAGCACCGCATGGCAACGTACATGGCCCCCGCTGCGGCGGGCGCTGTACTGGACGCACCGATGGCTGGGCATCGGCGGCTGCCTGCTGTTCGTCATGTGGTTCGTCTCGGGCGTGGTCATGATGTACGTGGGGTACCCGAACCTCACGGACGAAGAGCGGCTCGCGGGGCTCGCCCCGGTGCGCTTCGAACAGGCGGTGGTCGCGCCGTCTGCCGCGCTCGACGCGCTGCCGCAAGCGGTGCGCACGCAGCCGCCCCGGCGCATGGCGCTGGAGATGCAGGCTGGCGCCGACGCGCAGCCCGTGTGGCGCATCGTCGATGCGCGCGGCGGGCGGCATGCCGTGTCCGCGCGCGATGGCCGTGTGCTCGGACCGGTCGATGCGGCGCAGGCCGAGGCCATCGCCCGCGACTTTGCCGCACAGCCCGGCGCACGCTGGGCCGAGACGCTGGAGCGCGACCAGTGGACCGTGCCGCAGGGCCTGAACCCGCTGCGCCCGCTGCACCGCATCGAAGTCGGCGACGCGGCGGGCACCGAGCTGTACGTGTCCTCGCGCACCGGCGAGGTGGTGCGCGACACCACGCGCGCCGAGCGCTTCTGGAACTGGCTGGGCGCCGTGCCGCATTGGATCTACTTCACGCCGCTGCGCGCCGACCCGCCGCTGTGGCACGACGTGGTCGTGTGGCTGTCGGCCGCCTGCATCGTCTCGGCCGTGACGGGCATCGTCATCGGCATCCTGCGCATCCGGCTGCGGCGGCGTTTTCGCAGCGGCGCGGTCACGCCGTACACCGGCTGGATGGCCTGGCACCACATCGCCGGCCTCATCGGCGGCTTCTTCGTGCTGACCTGGATCGTGAGCGGCTGGCTCTCGATGAACCCCAACGGCTGGTTCCAGCGCGCGCCGGCCGATGCGGCCGCGATGGCGCGCTACACGGGCACCGGCGCATCGCCGTTCCCCTGGCCACCGGCCGTGGTGCCGGCAGGCGAGGGCGCTGCCGCACCGCGTGAGGCGCTGCTGATGGGGTTCGACGGCAAGCCGCTGCTGCAGCTGCGCGACGCGCAGGCCCGCGTGCGCGTGGTGGATGCGGCCAGTGGCGCACCGGCTTCCATCGCCCGCGACGACATCGAACGCGCCGCCGCACGCCTGCGCCTCGGCGCCACCATCACACAGGCTACGCTGCAGACGCACGAAGACTTCCACTGGTACGGCCACCACCGCACGCGCGTGCTGCCCGTGTGGCGGCTCGAGTTCGACGACGCCGCGCGCAGCTGGCTCTACATCGACCCGACGAGCGGCCAGGTGGCCGGCAGCAACGACCGCAACGCGCGGTTGCGCCGCTGGCTCTTCAACGCCGCGCACAGCCTCGACTTTCCCTGGCTCATCCAGTACCGGCCGGCCTGGGACCTGGTGATGTGGTTCCTGTCGGTCATCGGCGTTGTCGCTTCGGCGAGCGGCGTGGTGATCGGCTGGCGGCGGCTGCGGCGCAAGCCACAGCCTTCGCCTGTTCAGCGGGGGCTGCAAGGCTCCCGGGTTTCATGACGGGGACTTGCGCAAGCCAGTCCATCCCCCAACAATCAACTTTCGCACTTCGGTGCATTTCAGGAGGTGCGCGATGCACATCGAACCCGGACTCGTCGACGGATCCAAGATCTTTCTCAGCTATGCCACGGGGGCGGCTGCACTGGCTTACACAGGCAAGGTCGCCTTCGACACCTTGCTGAAGGACGGCCCCGTGGGCCTGTTGCTGCGCTCCGCCTTCACGATCATGCTCGTGTTCTGTTTCTTCGAGGTGTTCCCGCACCATCCCGTGGGCGTGTCCGAGGTGCACCTGATCCTGGGCACCACGCTGATGCTGCTCTTCGGGCTTGCGCCCGCGGCCATCGGCCTGGCCGGCGGCTTGCTCATCCAGAGCCTGTTCTTCGCACCGCCTGACCTGCCGCAGTACGGCATGAACGTCACGACCTTGCTGGTGCCGCTGTTCGCGACCGCCGCGCTGGCGCGCCGCATCATTCCCGCGAACATGGCCTACGTGGACATCAGCTACCAGCAGGCCTTCAAGCTGTCGGTGGCCTACCAGGGCGGCATCGTGGTGTGGGTCGGCTTCTGGGCGCTCTACGGTCGCGGCACGGGTCTGGAAAACCTCGGCCAGATCGCCAGCTTCGGCGCGGCCTACATGACCGTCGTGCTGGTCGAGCCGCTGGTCGACCTGGGCGTGCTGGCCGCGGCCAAGGCCTGGCGCCGCCTGCAGGGCACGGCCCTGGTCGAGCGCCGCCTGTACAGCGCCGTCTGATTCGCGCCGGCTGCCCCTCGTTGAAGAGGGCGTGCCGTTCGCCGGCGCGTGCGCCACGCACGCGCCGCGCGCCCGATTCCCCGTGCGCCTTGCGCGCCTGAAAGCATCCATTCCATGACACAAAGCAACGCCAAGATCCCCGTCACCATCGTCACGGGCTTCCTCGGCAGCGGCAAGACCACGCTGCTGCGCCACATCCTCGGCAATGCCGAGGGCCGCCGCATCGCGGTGGTGGTCAACGAGTTCGGCGAACTCGGCATCGACGGCGACATCCTGCGCGGTTGCGGCATCGGCTGCGACGACGAAGGCAACGAGCGCGAAGGCGCGCTGTACGAACTGGCCAACGGCTGCGTCTGCTGCACCGTGCAGGAAGAGTTCCTGCCCGTGATGCTGCAGCTGGCCGAGCGCCGCGACCAGATCGACGCCGTGCTCATCGAGACCTCGGGCCTGGCGCTGCCCAAGCCGCTGGTGCAGGCCTTCCAGTGGCCCGACATCGCGAACATCTTCACCGTCGATTCGGTGGTCACCGTGGTCGACGGCCCCGCTGCTGCCTCGGGCCAGTTCGCGGCGAACCCCGCGCAGGTCGACGTGCAGCGCCGCGCCGACCCCAACCTGGACCATGAATCGCCGCTGCACGAGCTGTTCGAAGACCAGCTCTCGGCCGCCGACCTCGTGGTGCTCAACAAGACCGACCTCATGGACGCCGCCGCGCGCGCGCAGGTCGAGGCACTGGTGCGCGAAGAGCTGCCGCCCGAGGTGAAGATCGTCGGCGCCATCGAAGGCAAGCTGCCGCTCGCGCTGCTGCTGGGCCAGGGCCGCGCCGCCGAAAGCACCATCCACCTGCGCGAGAGCCACCACGACCACGAGGAAGACCACGACCACGACGAGTTCGACTCGCTCGTGATCGAGCTGCCTCCCGTGGACCGCGACGGTCTCATCGCCGTGCTGACCGCGCTGGTCGAACAGCACACCATCTACCGCGTGAAGGGCTTCGTCGCCGTGCCGCACAAGCCGATGCGCCTGCTGGTGCAGGGCGTGGGCCGCCGCTTCGACCACCACTTCGACCGCCGCTGGCGCGATGGCGAGGCGCAGCGCACGCGGCTCGTGTTCATCGGTGAAGACCTGGACGAAGGCGCGCTGCGCAAGGCACTGGAAGGCGTGGCGGCCGTTCCCGCCTGACCGCATGCACCTGCTGAGCACCCAGCCCGGCCGCTTCGTCGAGGACGACCCGAGCGTCGTCACCCGGCTCGACCAGACGCCCGGCGACATCGTGGTGCTCAGCTCGGCCGACACCACGCTCGCGCTGCTTGCCGCCGCGCGCACGGCGCTGGCGGTCACCGACCCCGGCTACCCCTCGTTGCGGCTGGCCAACCTCATGCACCTGCGCCAGCCTGCGTCGCTCGACCTGTACGTCGACGAGGTGCTGCGGCATGCGCGCGTGGTGGTGGTCGATCACCTGGGGGCCGAATCGGCCTGGGCCTACGGGCTGCAGCAGCTCGAAAAGCTCGCCAAGCGCCAGGGCCAGCAGCTCGCGATGTTCTCGGGCGACCTGCAGGAAGACGAAGACCTGCTCGCGCGCGGCACCGCGGCGCGCGGCGTGAGCCGTCAGCTGTGGCAGTACCTGCGCTCGGGCGGCGCGGGCAACGCGGCGCAGTTCCTGCGCGCGGTGGCCTTCCACGGCCTGGGCCACGGCGAGG
Source organism: Variovorax sp. GW531-E2 (assembly GCF_059423125.1). Classification (NCBI taxonomy): domain Bacteria; kingdom Pseudomonadati; phylum Pseudomonadota; class Betaproteobacteria; order Burkholderiales; family Comamonadaceae; genus Variovorax; species Variovorax sp. GW531-E2. The sequence continues at coordinate 297,681 of NZ_JBWKXQ010000001.1, forward strand.
CACCGTTGCCGCCGCGCAGCCTGCCGCAGGTGGCGCTGCATGTGCCGGGCGGCATGGACGCGACGCACACGGTCGCGGGCATCGACGACCTGCGTGCGGGCTGGCATGCAGATGCACCCGTGGTCGCGCTGGTGTTCTACCGCTCGCACCTGCTGTCGGGCAACACCGAGGCCTTCGATGCGCTGGCCGCCGCGCTGCATGCGCAAGGGCTGAACCCGCTGCCCGTGGCGCTCGACTCGCTGAAAGACCCGCTGTGCCTGTCCGCGTTGCGCGCGCTGTGCACCGAGCACGACGTGCAGCTGGTGCTCAACACCACCGCCTTCGCCGCGCTGGGGCAGGGCGTTTCGGATGAAAGCGGTGAGCCTCTGGCACTCGCGGGCGACGCCCCCGTGCTGCAGGTGATCGTGAGCGGCGGCAACCGCGAAGACTGGCTGGCCGACAGCCAGGGCCTGCGCCCACGCGACATCGCGATGCAGATTGCCCTGCCCGAGATGGACGGGCGCATCGTCACGCGCGCCGTGAGCTTCAAGGGCCTGTCGCACCGCTGCGAACTCACGCAGACCGAGGTGGTCGGCTACCGGCCCGAGCCCGACCGCATCGCCTTCGTGGCCGAACTCGCGCGCCGCTGGTGCAGCCTGCGCCGCCTGCGCGCGGACGAGAAGCGCGTGGCGCTCATCCTCGCGAACTATCCCGGCAGCGAAGGCCGCATCGGCAGCGGCGTGGGGCTGGACACGCCGGCCTCCGTGATGGCCATCCTGCGCACGATGCAGGCCGAGGGCTACACGCTCGATGCGCTGCCCGCGGACGGCGACGCGCTGATGCGCACGTTGCAGGAAGGCATCGCCAACGATTCCGCGCAATGGGCCGCGCGGCCCGCGTGGCAGAGCTACGCGCTCGCCGACTACCGCGCCCGCCTCGCGGCGCTGCCCGAGGGCATGGCCGCCGCCATCGATGCGCAATGGGGCCCGCCCGAGCACGACCCGATGCTGCGCCAGGGCCGTTTCATGATCGCCGGGCTGCGGCTGGGCCGCGTGTTCGTGGGCATCCAGCCCGCGCGTGCGCTGGGACCGCTGGGCCTGGCCGACTACGCGAGTTACCACGACGCCGAGCTGGTGCCGCCGCACAGCTACCTCGCGTTCTATTTCTGGCTGCGCGATGTGTTCGCCATCGACGCAGTCGTCCATGTCGGCAAGCACGGCAACCTCGAGTGGCTGCCGGGCAAGAGCCTGGCGCTCGCGGCCACCTGCTGGCCCGACGCCATCCTCGGGCCGCTACCCAACGTGTACCCCTTCATCGTCAACGACCCCGGCGAGGGCGCGCAGGCCAAGCGCCGCACGCAGGCCGTGATCGTCGACCACCTGATGCCGCCGCTCACGCGCGCCGAGAACCACGGCCCGCTGCAGGACCTGGAGCGGCAGGTCGACGAGTACTACGACGCGCTGCTGGTCGATGCGCGCCGCGCCAAGGTGCTGCGCGCGCAGATCCTCGCGACCGTGCGCGCCCAGCATCTGGTCGAAGAACTGGGCATGCCGGGCGCGGAAGACGATGTCGTGCTGGCGCGCGTCGACGCGTACCTGTGCGAGCTGAAAGAGACCCAGATCCGCGACGGCCTGCATGTGTTCGGCGATTCGCCGCGCGATCGGCTGCGGCGCGACACGCTGCTCGCGCTCGCGCGCTTTCCGGCCGGTGACGGCGCGGGCGAGAACGCAGGGTTGCTCGGCGCGTTGGCAGCCGACCTGTTGCCCGGCGACGCCTTCGACCCGCTCGACATCGACGCGGCGAAGCCCTGGCAGGGCGCGCGGCCCGCATTGTTGGCGGCCGTGAGCGACGAGGCCTGGCGCCACCAGGGCGACACGCGCGAGCGGCTGGAGCTGCTCGCGCAGCAACTGCTCGAAGCGGACGCCTGCCCGGCCGGACTGCCGCACACCGCCGCCGTGATGGGCCGCATCGCGCACCGTCTCGCACCCGCGCTCGATGCATGTGGCGGGGAAGAATTGCGTCAGCTGTCGCGCGCACTGCAAGGCCGCTTCGTGCCGCCGGGTCCGAGCGGCTCGCCTTCGCGCGGCCGGCCCGACGTGCTGCCGACCGGGCGCAACTTCTACGCGGTCGACACGCGCGCCATCCCCACGCCCACGGCCTGGATGCTCGGGCTCAAGTCCGCCGCGCAATTGGTCGAACGCCACCTGCAGGAACACGGCGACTACCCGGTGGCGCTGGGCCTGTCGGTCTGGGGCACGGCCACCATGCGCACCGGCGGCGACGACCTGGCGCAGGCCTTCGCGCTCATCGGCGTGCGGCCCAAGTGGGCACCAGGCAGCCAGCGCGTGGTCGATTTCGAAGTGCTGCCCACGGTCGGCATTGGGCGTCCACGCATCGATGTCACGCTGCGCATCTCGGGCTTCTTCCGCGATGCCTTTCCCAACGCCGTGCAGATGTTCGACGCGGCCGTGCAGGCCGTGGCCGCGCAGGAAGACGAAGACGCCGAGCGCAACCCGATCCGCGCGCGCATCCTGCGCGAGGCCGCGGCGCTCGAAACACAGGGCGTGGCGCCCGGCGAGGCGCGCACGCAGGCCGGCTGGCGTGTGTTTGGCTCCGCGCCCGGCAGCTACGGCTCGGGCCTGCAGCCGCTGTTCGATCACGGTGACTGGCAGAGCGACGACGACCTGTCGAAGGCCTACGTCGGCGGCAGCGCCCACGCCTACGGCCAAGGCAGTGACGGCGTGCCGGCGGGCGATGCGCTGGTGCGCCGGCTGCGCGCCATGAACGTCGTGCTGCAGAACCAGGACAGCCGCGAGCACGACCTGCTCGACTCCAACGACTACTACCAGTTCCAGGGCGGCATGGCCGCCGCCGTGCGCCACCTGAGCGGGCAGCAGCCCGCGATGTACCACGGCGACCACGGCAACCCGCAGGCGCCGCGTGTGCGCACGCTGAAGGAAGAAATCAGCCGCGTGATCCGTTCGCGCGTGGTCAACCCCAAGTGGATCGACGGCGTGAAGCGCCACGGCTACAAGGGTGCGTTCGAGATGGCCGCCACGGTCGACTACCTCTTCGGCTTCGACGCCACCGCGCGCGTGGTGGGCGACCACCAGTACGCGATGGTGGCCGACGCCTACGTGCTCGACGACGCCACCCGCGACTTCGTGAACGCGCACAATCCGCGCGCGCTGCAGGACATGCTCAACCGCCTGCTCGAAGCCATGCAGCGCGGCCTCTGGCAGTCGCCCGGCGACTACAAGAACCAATTGGAAAACCTGCTGCTCGACCACGAGCAGCAGATGGAAGGAAGCCCCCGATGACCACAGCCGCCCCGATGCCGGTGCCGTTTCCCTTTGCCGCGATCGCCGGCCAGCCGCAGCTGCGCCAGGCGCTGCTGCTGGCCGCGGTCGATCCCGCGCTGGGCGGCGTGCTCATCGAAGGCCCGCGCGGCACCGCCAAGACCACGGCTGCGCGCGCGCTCGCCGAATTGCTGCCCGGCGCGCCCTTCGTCACGCTGCCGCTGGGCGCGAGCCTCGAAAGCCTCGTGGGCACGCTCGACCTCGGGCAGGCGCTGGCCGGCCACGAACTGAAGTTTGCGCCCGGTCTGCTGGCGCGCGCGCACGGCGGCGTGCTGTACGTCGACGAGATCAACCTGCTGCCCGACGCGCTCATCGACTCGCTGCTCGACGCGGCGGCCAGCGGCGTCAACGTGGTGGAGCGCGACGGCATCTCGCACCGGCATGCCGCGCGCTTCGTGCTCGTGGGCACCATGAACCCGGAGGAGGGCACGCTGCGCCCTCAGCTGCTCGACCGCTTCGGCCTGTGCGTGCGGCTGCGCAACCTGCAGGACGCGGCCGAGCGCCAGGCCATCGTGCGTGCGCGGCTGGCCTTCGATGCCGATCCGCATGGCTTTCGCGCGGCGCATGCGAAGGAAGAGGCCGAGCTCGCGGCGGCGCTGGTGCGTGCGCGCGCGCTGGTGGCGGACGCTGCGGCCCTGCCGTATGGCGATGCGGTGCACGAAGCCGTCGGCGCGCTGTGCATCGCGGCCGGCGTGGACGGCCTGCGCGCCGACCTCGTGATGCTGCGCTCGGCGCGTGCGCTCGCGGCGTGGGAGGGCGCGGCGTCGATCACCGACGACCATGTGCAGCGCGTGGCCGAGGCGGTGCTGCTGCATCGGCGCCATCCGGCGGCCGACGCGGCCGTGGCGCCTCCGATGGCGTCACCCGCACCTCATCGCAACCCGGGTGACACGCCTGCACGCGATGCCGGCGATGGCGATTGGGGCGCGATGCCGCCCGAGCCCGTCGGCATCGAGCGCGTGAAGCCGCTGCGCCCGCTGATCTCCGCCCAGCAGGCCACCCCAAAAAAAGCCTGAGCCTCCGGGACGCCGCACCCGCTGGCGCACGCCAGGGTGACCGGAGGCAGGGCACGCAACGGGACGCCTGGCACGGCGCCGCCGCGCCCGGCACGGCTTTCGACTGGCCGCGCACGCTCGTCGCCCGCGGCGCGGACCGCCTGCAGGCCGCGCACCTGCGCCACCGCCCGCAGGAGGCGCGCAGCGGTGCGTTGCATTGCTTCCTGCTCGACTGCTCGGCTTCGATGCGCCACGACGGCCAGCTCGCGCGCGCCAAGGGCCAGCTGCTCGCGCTGATGCAGGAGGCCTACCAGCGGCGCGACCATGTGGCGCTGCTGTGCTTTGCCGGCGACGTGCTCGAGCTGCGCCTGCCGCCGCGCCGCGCGAGCGCCTGGAACGACGACTGGGTTGCGCCCATCGCGGCCGGTGGCGGCACGCCGCTGGCACTCGGCGTGCTGCGCGCGCAGCAGTTGCTGGCGAAGCACGAAACTCGCCAACGCTGGCTCTGGCTGCTGACGGACGGCCGCAGCAACGAAAGCCCCGCGCGCCCCGCCGCGGCGGACGTCGCCTGCGTGATGGACTTCGAACGCGCCCGCACGCCGCTGCACCGGGCGCGGCAGCTGGCGGCGCAGTGGGACGCGCGCTACCTGAGCGCCTGAATCACAGGATCGCGGGGCGCGCCTCGGCGCTCGTGGATCGACTTGAGGCGAGAAGGGACATCCGCAGCACGGCCTGCCTGTACACGCGGCGCCTTCGATACTGCCGCGCTCTCAACGAAAGGAAGCCCATGTCCGTCACTCCCCGCCGCGTGGTGCGCGAAGGCGCGTTCAAGCACATCATTGCCGACGGTGTGCAGGTCGGCGACACGATCTATCTCTCGGGCCAGGTGAGCGTGGACGGCGAGGGCCGCACCCTCGGCGCCGGCGACATCGCGGCGCAGGTGCGGCAGGCCTATGCCAACGTGCGCAGCGTGCTCGCATCCTTCGGCGCCTCGATGGCCGACGTGGTGGACGAAACCCTGTTCGTCACCGACATCGACGGCTTCCTCGGCCAGGCCGACGCGCTCTTCGCCTTGCGCGCCGAGATGTTCGGCGGCGAGCCGCAGGTCTCGCAGACGCTGGTGCAGGTAGCGCGGCTCGGCAGCCCCGATTGGCTGATCGAGATCAAGTGCATCGCCAGAACAGCTGCAGCCTGAAGGGCTGAAGGCCTGTTCCGCCAGGCAGTTCGGGTACCGTATGGCATGCGTCCGAAACCTCGTCTCCTGGCCCTTGCGTTGACCCTGGCCATGCCCGCCGCCTTTGCCCAAACCGAGCCTTCCGCGCAGCCGTTGAATGCCGAAGAGTGCAAGGCGCAGGAAGCCGTGCTGGAGCGCGACATGGCCCTGGCCCGTTCCCGGGGCCAGATGCTGCGCCGGCGCGAGCTGGCCGACACCCTGAGCGCACTGCAGCAGCGCTGCCAGGCGCTGGCGCCGATGAGCCGCGAAGCGCGCATCGAGAAACTGGAACGCGAGATCCGCACGCTGCGCACCGAGCTCGAACGCGCGGAGGCGCAACTGCGCAGCGTGAAGAGCGAGTCGCCCTGAGCCTTGGCGGCTCGCAGCTACCTCACCAGGGCAGGTCGCTGAGTTGCCTGCGCGGGTCTGACGCAGCCGGCGCCGCGTCGACCGCTGTGGCCGGGCCGTCTTTCTCCGCCACCGCGTCCACCGGCGCCAGCATCGTCCCGCGGCAGCCCGGCGAGCCGCAATGGCAGGGGTACTTCGACGGCGGCGAGCCGTCGTCGGCCGTGAGCGAGTAGTCGATGAAGAGCTCGTCGCCGGCCTCCACCGCCTCCATCGTCTGGAAGCGCAGCACCATCTCGCCCGCCTCGTCGTACTCCTCGACCGCCTCGCAGTTCGGCTCGCAGGAATGGTTCAGGTGGCGCGTGGCGTTGCCGCCCTTGGCACCGTCAATGGTCTCGCCGGTCGTCAGCGTGAACAGGTAGGTGAGCTGGTCGTCCCAGAGCTTGGAGGCGACTTCCTGCTTGGTGTAGCGGCGGCCTTCGTACAGGCCGAGGAAGGCTTCGGCCGGCAGGTCGCGCGTGGCGAAGGCGCCCAGGCCATGCACGCCGCTGGGGCCCACGCGGATGAAGGGGGTGGACGAGGTTCGCTTGGGGGACTTCATGAACGGACGGGGCGCGAGGAATCGGAAGAAAAGGTGGGCTGGGGCTGGAGTGTCGCGGTCATCTCGATCTGGCGTATGACAACGGTGGCGCCGCGTGCGGTCAGGGCGCGGTGCAGCGGGCTGCCCTCGGGCTCGTCGACCAGCCGCCAGCGCGCGCCGGGGCGTGTCTGCGCGAGCGCGTCGAGCAAGGCGTGGGCCGAGGCTTCGTCGGGCGCGGCGGCGTCCAGCAGCATGTGCAGCGGCAAGGCCGGCGGCAGGAGGATGGCGTAGCCGCCCGTTGCCGTGCCGAGGGCTGCGGCGCCATCGTGCGCGAGCGCGCCTTGCACGGTCGGCCACTCGCGGCGCCAGGTGGGGCGCGAGACAGCGGTGCAGGCCGCGTGCAGGTCGGCGAGTGCGTCGGTATCGGGCGCTGTCGAAGCTGCATCGGCACGAGGTTCGAAGCTGCCTTCGAGCACCTCGAGCGTGCGGGTTTCGACGAAACCCGCCTGCTGGTACAGCTGCCGCGCCGGGTTCTGTTCGATGACTTCGAGCTGCACCTGCGCGATGCCGGCCGCCGACAGGTCGCGCAGCTGTGCGTCGATGAGCTGCTTGGCCAGCCCCCGGCGGCGTTGCGCGCTCGCGATGCCGAAGCCCGCGAGGTAGGCACGCGAACCGCGCCGACCGACGAGCGAGAGGCCACAGGCGTTGCCGTCGACGATGATCACGCGCGAGAGCGCAAGGTCGGCTTCGGCGCGCCGCACGTGCCGCTCGAACATCGCGCGGTCGAACGCGATCGGCACGAAGTAGTCTTCGTACGAGCGGTTCCACAGGGCGGTGAGTTCGTCGGTGCCGAAGTTCGCGGCGGGAACGATGTTGAAGTTCATGGCGTGCCGAAGATCAGTTGCGCGGCGCATCCAGCGACGCAAGGCAATTCACGATGGCATCGGCCGCCTCGTCGAGCCGGGGGCCGGGCCGCATCATCAGGTCGAAGCGCGCCGAGGCAAAGCTGCAGACGCGCCCACGCTGGATGGCCGACATGGCCGACCAGCCGGGGCGCCCCGCCATGGCCGAGATTTCGCCGAGGGCCGAGACCATCAGCACGTCGGGGTTGGCGCGCACCACGAACTCGGGGTTCATCCTGGGGAAGGGGCCGAGCGAGCCCGGCACCGCATTGGCCAGGCCCAGGCGCGCCAGGGTCTCGCCGATGAAGGAGCTTTCGCTCGCCGCCGCCACGCCGCCGTGCACCTCGAAGTACACGCGCCGCCCCTGCCAGTTCAGAGGCACGCGGGCGCGCGCCGCGTTCAGCCGGGCATCGAGGCTGCGCCAGAAAACCTCGCCTGCGCCCGGCTTGCCGGTGGCGCGGGCCACGGTTTCCATCACGCGGCGCATGTCGGCATGGGTCTTGGCGTCGAGCGCCAGCACCTTGATGCCCAGGCGCTCCAGCGCCTCGGCGGCGCGGCTGCGCGGGCGCAGCAGCACGAGGTCGGGCTTGAGCGCGACGATGCGCTCGATGTTCGCGTCGTCCATGCCGCCCACCTGCGGCAGGCCCTTCACCGCCGCCGGCCAGTTGGCGTGGCGGTCGATGCCCACGAGCCGGTCGCAGGCGTCGAGCGCGCAGACCGTCTCGGTGAGCGAGGGCATCAGCGACACGATGCGTTTGGCGGGCGCCTGCAGTTCGAGCACCCGGCCACGGTCGTCTTCCAGCCGGATGGCACCCGCGTGTGCGGCCGGGCCGATTCCCAGTGCCACGAAGGCCGCAGCCCGGGCGATGTGGCGGAAGGCGGTCGAAAAGGGTGGGCGCTGGGGCAGGGCGTTGGAAGTCATCGGGGCGGGCGGAGTCAGCCCGCTATTGTCGCGGCGCTTGCATCCGCAGCTGGCGCGCCGCTTCTTCCGCCCGCGCGTCGTCCACTTCGCGCAGCACGTTGCTGAGATCGACCGGGCCGGTCTCGCGCACGAAGGTGCCCGTGAGCTCGGTCTCGGGCCGCAGCAGGCCGCGCTCGTAGAGCTGCCAGATCTCGTCGCCGTAGTGCGTCTGCAGCAGCGCGGGCGCGTACTGCCCGAAGAAGTTGCGCAGGTTCTCCACGTCGCGCAGCAGCATGCGCTTGGCGTGGTTGTTGCCCGCCGCATCGACCGCTTGCGGCAGGTCGATGATCACCGGACCGTCCTCGGCCAGCAGCACGTTGAACTCCGACAGGTCACCGTGCACGATGCCCGCACAGAGCATGCGCATCACTTCTTTCAACAGGCTGGCGTGGTGCTGCAGCGCGTCTTCAGGCGAGAAGGCCACGTCGTTCAGGCGCGGCGCGGCGTCGCCGTTGGCGTCGGTCACCAGGTCCATGAGCAGCACGCCTTCGAGGAAGTTGTGCGGCGTGGGCACGCGCACGCCGGCCGCGGCCAGGCGGTAGAGCGCGTCGACCTCGGCGCTTTGCCAGATGGCCTCGGTCACCTTGCGGCCGAAGCGCGTGCCCTTGGCCATGGCGCGCGCCTCGCGCGTGTTCTTCACGCGCCGGTTCTCGGTGTAGTCGACGGCCTGGCGAAAACTGCGCTTGTCGGCTTCCTTGTAGATCTTGGCGCAGCGCGTTTCGTCGCCGCAGCGCACGACGTAGACCATGGCTTCCTTGCCGCTCATGAGCTGGCGCACGACGCTGTCGATCAGGCCCTCGTCGACGAGGGATTGCAGTCTGGGGGGTGTCTTCATGCGCGCGCCTCCGGCACAGCCAGGGGGCGGGTCGAGAGGAAGGCCCTCAGGCTTTCCGTGCCGATCTGGTAGGCGCCATCATGCCTGTGCGCGGCAAAGCCCAGCTGGCGGTTGATGGCGAGCATGGGCGCATTGACTTCCGCGTTCTGCGTGACGGCCATCACCACCTCGGGATGCCGTTCGCGCACGAGCTGCAACATGATCGCCTTCACGCCCTTGGCCAGTCCCTTGCCGCGCCAATGGCGGGCCACGCCTGTGAGGCGCTGGAACATGCGGTCGGGGTACAGCTGGTTCCAGCTGGCGTCGCACACGGCGGCCACCTCGTCATTGGCATCGCGCAGCAGCACGAGAAAGTGCTCGCCACCGCGCCGGTCGATTTCGGCGTACCAGGCGTGGAAGCCTTCCAGCTCGAAGCGCAGGGGCGCGCGTTCCAGCGCGCTGGTGGGTGCGTCTTCGAGCAGCGCGGACAGCGGCGCCATCAGCGTGGCCAGCCGATCGAAGGGCACGCGGCCTGCGTGGATCTCCAGGCGCAGCCCGTGCGTGGGCGCGAGGGCGTCGGCGCGCCAGCGTGCGAGCGCCGCCCAGTCGAGGCCGGCGAAGGCCATGCGGTTCTCGATGCTGCGGTGCTTTTCGGTCGCGCCGATGGCCGCGAGGAACGCCCGGCCTTCCGGCAAGTGGGCCTTGAAGGTCGCGGTGGTGGGGGCGCGCGTTTCCATCAGCGCCAGAAGCCGGTGCAGCAAGGTGCTGGCCACGCCCTGGCGTTGGTGCGATCGCAGCACGCCGCCCCACACGTCGATGAAAGGCGCGAAGGTCGCATAGTCGGGCGAGCCTTCGCGGCGCACGCCCATGTTGAGGCTGCCGACGATGCGCCCCTGTGCGTCCCGCGCGAAGGCGCGGTGCACCACATGCAGCGGCGTGTGCTGGCGCACGTCCTGCTGGGTGTGGGCGTCGTCGGGCTGTGGCTCGCCCGGAAAGTCTTCGTCGTGGCGCTGGCGCCAGTAGGCCAGCGCCTGCGCCCATTCGTCAGCGGACGCCCGCTGCGGATCGAAAGAAGAAGTCGTGAACTGCCGCGCATCGGCGGCACGGGTTTCAAGCATGGTGAGCCTTGATTCGAAAAGGGAACGGACCGCGCGCGGCACTCGTGTGCCGGCGTGGCGTTGTCTGAATCGGACGGCGTGTCGCGGCAGGACACCGCGAGGGTCGAACGGGCTGGCTGGTGGTGCCTTCAGCGGCACCGGGTGCGCGGGGAGCGCTTCAGCAGCAGTTCGGATGCGACCCGACGAACCGTACGTGGGAGGGAGAGTGAATAGCAGTGTCTTCCATCGCGCACCTCCAGTCCGGTTTGTTGATCGAGGCGTCGAATGTAGCGAGGTTCGCGCGGTCTGTGAAGTGCAAGGCGCCTGCGGCAGAATCCAAAAACCAACAGGGAGATGCCATGAATCCGAAGAAGATCTTCGACGCGGCGGGCGAAGCCGATGTCGACACGGTGCGTGCCTGCATCGCGGCCGGTGCCGACATGGCCGCCGTGAACAAGCAGGGCTTCACCGCGCTGCAATGTGCCGCGGCGGGTACGAACGAAGCCGAGCTCGAACCGATCCTCGCCGTGCTGCAACTGCTGCTCGACGCCGGCAGTCCGCTCGAATACACCGGCACCGGCGGCCGCACCGCGCTGTACCTCGCGGCCGAGTTCTCGCCGACCACAGAGCCGGTGCAACTGCTCATCGACGCAGGCGCCAACCCCGACGTGCGCGACAGCCACGGCAACCACATCACGGAGAACGCGATGGAGGAAGAGGTTGCCGAGTTGCTCTCGCGCATCACCGGCCACGCGCTGCCCGAACCGCCGCCGCCCGAGCCCGACCCGGTGAAGATGAGCGCCGCGCAATGGCGCGCCGCCGAGGCACGCATCGCCGACGTGTTCGCCGCGCTGACGCAGGCGGGCCTGGTCGCGCTGCAGGACGCGGGCGACACGCAGTCCGACGGCTTCTCCGATTGCTCCGAAGCGTTCCGCGAACGCGGCGGCAAGAAGGCCGGCGTGCACGGCTTCTGCTTCTACACGCGGCAGGACCAGAACCGCGCCAAGCGCACCAGCCAGCTCTCGCTCGCGTTCTGGGGCGCGCCCGAGGGCGGCGATGCGGACATGCAGCGCGTCGGCGAACTGGTGGTCGGCCAGTTCCGCGGCGCGGGCTTCGAGGTGCGCTGGAACGGCGCGTCGTCGATGCGGCCTGAAGTCGATCTGCGCGCCTGAGCTTCAGCCCAGCGCCGCGCGCAGCCGGGTCGCGAGCTGTCGCGCGTGGGTGGGCGAGGCGACGTTGGTGAAGCCCATCAGCAGCCCCTGGCTTTCAACGGCCGTGGTGCCCCGGGCCGACAGCGGCTGGCAGTTCAGGCCGGCCGCCTGCGCGCGGCGGGCCAGCACCACGTCGCTGTCGCGGTGCCCTTCGAAGCGTGCGATCAGGTGCATGCCGCCGGCCTGCAGATCGATGCGCACGCCGTCGCCGAAGGCCTTGTGCAAGGCCTCGACCAGCAGGGCGCGGCGGCGCGCGTAGAGCAGGCGCATCTTCTTCAGGTGGCGCGAGAAATGGCCGTCGCGCATGAAGTCGGCCACCGTGGCCTGCGTGATCTGCGGGCAGCCGTTGGACGCGATGCGCGCCGCGTCCTCGAAGCGTTCACGCAGCGATTCGGGCACCACCAGGTAGCCCAGCGCGAGGCCCGGGTAGAGCACCTTGGAGAAGCTGCCCGCGTACAGCACGCGGTCGTGTCCGTCGAGGCTCTTGAGCGCGGGCAGCGGTGCGCCGGCGTAGCGGTACTCGCCGTCGTAGTCGTCCTCGACGATCCAGGCCTTCGCACGCGAGGCCCAGTCGAGCAGCTGCAGTCGGCGCGCCAGCGACATCGACACCCCCAGCGGCGCCTGGTGCGAGGGCGTGACGACCGCCATGCGCGCCTTCGGCGAGCGGCGCACGCCGCGCGCGACCACCAGGCCTTCGTCGTCCACCGGCACGGGCACCACGCGGTGGCCGGCGCTGTGCAGCACGTCGCGCGTGGGCGCGTACCCCGGGTCTTCGATCCACACGCGGTCGTCCCGGGCGAGCAGCGTGCGCGCCACCAGCGCCAGCGACGCGCGGTAGCCGCCGGTGACGAAGACCTGCGCCGGCTGGCAGGCCACGCCACGCGACACCCGCAGGTAGGCCGCGATGGCCTCGCGCAGCGGTGCATGGCCCGCGGGGTCGCCGTAGAACAGGTCGGCCGCACCCATGGCGCGCGCACGGCAGGCCGTCAGCCGCGCCCAGAGCTTGCGCGGAAAGGCGTCGAGCGCGGGGATGCCCAGTTGCAGCGGCGGCGGGGCGGTGGGGCCGGTCAGTGCACGCGCATCCGCGACGGGGCGCGAGCCGGCGCGCACCGGTCGCTGCATCGGCAGCGACGGCGACACCACCGTGCCCGCCTGTCCCTGCGCAGAGAAGTAGCCTTCGCCCGCGAGCTGGCTGTAGGCCGCTTCCACCGTGCCGCGCGCCACGCCCAGCTCGCTGGCCAGGCTGCGCGCCGAGGCCACGCGGTCGCCGGGGCGAAGCACGCCGTGCTCGATCGCGGTGCGAAAGCGCTCGTAGACCTGGCGATGCAGCGGGGTCGCGGTCGAGCGGTCGATGCCGGGGAGGGCGTTGTCTGGTGGTTCGATCATGGCCCAGTCATTTTGACGATTCTTGGTTCTTTCATCTGGTGCATCGCGATCCTAAGCTCGCGGCTTCGAACAGCCAGCAGGAAAGAAGGACACGCAATGGGCGAGAAGGTATTCGTGGCGGGCGCGACCGGGGCCGTGGGCTCGGCGCTGATCCCGCTGCTGCTCGAGGCCGGCCACACGGTGTACGGCGGCACCCGCCGCGCCGAGCGTGCGGCAGAACTGGAGGCACGCGGCGCCACGCCGGTCGTCGTCGATGTGTTCGACGCGCAGGCCTTGCGCGACGCGCTGGTGCGCATCGCGCCCACGGTCGTCATCCACCAGCTCACCGATCTGCCCCGGGACCTCGACCCGGCGCTGATGGCCGAGGCGGTGGTGCGCAATGCACGCGTGCGCATCGAGGGCACGCGGCACCTCGTGGCGGCGGCGCTGGCGGCCGGTGCGAAGCAGCTGATTGCGCAGAGCATCGCCTGGGCCTACGCACCCGGGCCGACGCCGCACACCGAGGACGATCCGCTCGACCTCGGGGCCGAAGGTGGTCGCCGCATCAGCATCGACGGCGTGGCGGCGCTGGAGCGCTGCGTGCTGGGTGCTGTCGGCCTCACGGGCACGGTGCTGCGCTATGGGCAACTGCATGGGCCGGGCACCTCGAACGCGGCACCGAAGGGATCGAGCCCGGTGCATGTCGAGGCCGCGGCCTGGGCGGCGCTGCTCGCGATGCGGCATGCACGCGGCGGCATCTTCAACATCGCGGAGCACAGCGCCGAGGTCAGCAGCGAGAAGGCAAAGCGTGAGCTTGGGTGGCACGCGGCATTTCGGTCGTCACAGGAGGTCGCGTCATGAAGGCCGCACGCTGGCATCGCACGCCGTCGATCGGCGCGGGCCTCGCAGGGCTGTCGCTGGTGCTCGCCGCCGGCTGGGCGCTGATGCCGCGCACCGGACAGCAGGAGGCCGTGCAGTGGTTCGCCGATGTGTGCAGCTCGGTGGCGCGGCCGATGTTCGCGTCCGCGCCGGTGCCTGCGGGCTCGGAGGCCACCGCGCGGCCCGCGACGCAGGTCAAGGTGCTGTCGTGCGAGGCGCTGCCGCACGTGCCCGGCAAATCGGTGACGACGGTGCTGGTCGACTTTCCGCCGCTGGCCTATTCGCCCGCGCACCGGCACCCGGGCTCGGTGACCGCGATCATTGTCGAGGGCACCATCCGCTCGCAGCTGGGCGGCGGCCCTGTGGGCACCTTCAAGAGCGGCGAGACCTTCTTCGAGCCGCCGAACACGCTGCACATGTTCGCGGAGAACCCCGACCCGGTGAAGCCCGCGAAGCTGATGGCGGTGTTCGTCACCGATACCAACTGCGGACCGTTGTTGCTGCCGCCCTGAAGCTTCCGGTGCTGTGCGCACAGCTTCGAGAGAGCGTCAAACGCACGCGCCTTCGGCCCCGGATCGCGCAAGGCCACCGAGGCCGCACGGACTGCGCGCGATTAGAGTCCGGCGATGACCCTGACCTATGCATACCTCGCTGTCGCGATCGTCGTCGAAGTGCTCGCGACCAGCTTCCTCAAGGCCTCGGACAGCTTCACCAGGCTCTGGCCCAGCGTGGCCACGGTGGTGGGCTATGCGGTGTCGTTCTACTTTCTCTCGCTCGCGCTGCGCGTGTTGCCCACCGGCATCGCCTATGCGATCTGGTCGGGCGTGGGCATCGTGCTGATCTCGGTCGTGAGCTGGCTCTGGTTCGGCCAGACGCTCGATGCGCCGGCCATCGTCGGGCTCGGGCTGATCATCGCGGGCGTGGTGGTGGTCAACGTGTTCTCGAAGTCGGTGGGCCACTGAGGCATGGGCACGATCGAACAGCTGCTGCCCCGGTTGCCCGCCGGCACGACATGGACCCCGGCCAGCGAGGGCGAGTCGGGCGATGCGGTGTTCCGTCGCAGCGACGGCGCGGCCTTCGCGAAGGTGTCGCTCGGTGCGGGCGCCGCGCAGCTCGACGAAGAGCGTCGTCGCACCGAATGGCTTGCGCCGTACGGCGTCGGCTCCGCGCGCGTGCTCGACTGGCGCGTGACACCCGAAGGCGCCTGCCTGGTCACGACGGCGGTGCTGGGCGTGCCGGCCAGCGACCTCTCGGCCACGGAGCTGCTGCGCGCCTGGCCGTCGATGGCGCGGCGCCTGCGCGCGCTGCACGAGATTCCGGCGGGCGAGTGCCCGTTTGCGCGCCCGCTGTCGGCCATGTTCGACCGCGCCGCCGATGTCGTCGCGCGCGGTGCGGTGAACCCGGAGTTCCTCGATCCCGACCAGCAGGACGTGCCGCCGCCGCTGCTGCTGGCGCGGTTGCAAGCCGACCTGCCGCACCGGCTGGCACAGGAAGCGCAAGACCGCGTCGTGTGCCACGGCGATGCCTGCCTGCCGAACTTCCTTGTCGATCCGCAGACGCTGCAATGCACGGGCCTCATCGACGTGGGGCGGCTCGGCACGGCGGACCGGTATGTCGACCTGTCGCTGCTGCTGGGCAATGCGCGCGAGAGCTGGCGCGATGCGGCCGACGCGCGCGCCGCGCATGCCCTGCTGTTCGCGCAGCTGGGCATCGACGCGCCCGACGGCGGCCGGCTCGAGTTCTATCTTCGGCTCGACCCGCTGACCTGGGGCTGATGGCGGCGCCGGCGCGCCGCATTGTTTCCTTTTCGGGAACGCCGTGGTTCTTTTTGCTGCGGGTTTTTACCTAGATCCCGCCGCACAATTCATCTCACGGACCGGCTCCCAAAACCGATCCGGATGAACAGGCCCCGAGCGAGTTGGCCGCCCTTCAAAAAAGAGGGACGGTGACCCACCCAAGACCGGTTCAAACCATCCAAGCAAACACTTGTACTACTGAACTGAATTGAAGAAGGAAACCGCCATGAACGCCTCGAAGATCCTCTCCGCCGTTGCTGTTGCCCTGATGGCCGTCGCCGGTGCCGCCCACGCTGAAACCTACGAAGGCGTGCATCGCCTGACCTCGGCCGCCAGCCGCGCCGACGTCGCCGCACAAGCCGTCGTGGCCGCGCACAGCGCCGACCCCTATGCCACCGGGGCCGAAGCAGGCCCCGCCCAGGTGTTCGTGTCGACCGTGAGCCGCGACGCCGTCCGCGCCCAGGCCGTGGTGGCCGCCCGCAGCGAGAACCCCTACAGCGAAGCCGTGACCTCTCGCGTGGCTCCGGTGCTGGCCAGCGGCCTGGACCGTGCCAGCGTGCGCGCCGAAGCCCGTGCCGCCGCACGCGGCGAGGCACTGCCGCTGTAATCGATCGGTCTGACAGGCAGGCACGCGCACTCGGCCCCACGGGGCGGGTGTCGGCGGGCCAGGGAAAGAAAAACCGGCCTTGCGAAAGCAAGGGCCGGTTTTTTCACGAACGGAGTGGGGTGGTTGTCAGAAGCAGCGTTCTTCGATCGTGCCCACGCGGTCCGGATAGAAGGCCACGTAATCCTTGATCGGCGCGACCGATTCATAGGGTGACTCGTAGGTCCACACGGCATTCACCGAGCGCTCGCCGCCGGCTGGAATGCTGTAGTAGGCGCACTCGCCCTTGTACGGGCAATAGGTCGCATGCGTGGTGCGCTCCAGCAGCGACATGCGCACGTCCTTGCGCGGAAGGTAATGCACCGTGCCGAAATGCGATTCGCGCAAGGTCAGCGCCTCGCGCGAGCTGGCAATGACATGGCCTCCCACCGACACCACCACGCGCAACGGATTCGGCGTGATGGTGATCGCATGGTCGGGGCCCGGAATCTTGACGGTGCGTTCTGGCGTAGCGAACATGGACAAGCTCCTTCGGACGAATCGGCGGATGCGCATCTTGCTGCGTTGTCGCGACGATTTGAAGTCTCCCGCGAATCCACCTGTTCCCGGCGTGGTTAAAGGCGGCCGGGCTCGAAAACCAAAGTTTCAGATTCGCTGTTTTTGCGGTGCACACCGAAGCCCGAGCGGCCCGGCGCGATGTGTTCGCGCAGCGTGAGCGCCGGAATTTCGTAGTCGCCGCCGTTCTGCCGGCGGAACGCGATCGGGTCGGTGGTCCACAGCGTGTCGAGCCGCTCGCCCAGCTCACCGGTGATGCGCGCATAGGCTGCGGCATCGACCTTGCCCGTGCGGTGCACCACGAAGGGCGGCAGCACGTCGAAGCCGGGGTAGTAGAGGATGCCGTGGTGAATGGGGAACAGCAGGTCGTCCATCGGCCCGTTGATGCCGCGCGGGGCGTAGTGCGAGGCCCAGCCGCCGGTCGTCACCACCAGCATCGCGCGCTTGCCGGCCAGCGTGCCTTCGCCGAAGCGGTCGCCCCAGTGTGTATCGGAATGTTCGCCAACGCCGTAGGCAAAGCCGTAGGCGTAGATGCGCTCGATCCAGCCCTTGAGGATGGCGGGCATCGAGTACCACCACAGCGGGAATTGCAGGATCACCGCGTCGGCCCACAGCAGCTTCTCCTGCTCGGCGGCGATGTCGGCGGTCTGCGTGCCGCCTTCGAAGGCGCGCAGCGAGTCGAGCACGGGGTCGAAGGGCGCGACGGTGTCGCGCGCGGGAAAGTCGTCGGTGTCGAGCGCGGGCTTCCAGCGCATCGCGTACAGGTCGGACACGCGCACGGAATGGCCGGCGCTCGTGAGGCGTTCGATCATGAAGCGATGAAGCGAGCCGTTCAGCGAGGCGGCTTCGGGGTGGGCAAGGACCAGCAGGATGTTCACGGTGTCAAAGGGTTCGAGTGAAGATGCCCTCAGGTTAGGGATCGCCGCGCTATATTGGAAATGAATAGTTTGAATGCCAGGTATCGCCATGAACAATTTCAGCCGCATCGACCTCAACCTGCTGGTCACGCTCGACACCCTGCTGGCCGAGCGCAACGTGACCCGCGCGGCCGAGCGCCTGAACCTTTCGCAGCCCTCGGTGAGCGTGCAGCTCGCCAAGCTGCGCGAGCTCTTCGACGACCCGCTGCTCGTGCCCGCGCAGCGGGGCATGCGGCCCACCGCGCGTGCCGACGAACTGCGCGAGCCGCTGCGCGAAGCGCTCGCATCGCTGGGCCGCGCGGTGGCGCCCAGCCAGCCCTTCGACCCGGCCCGGGCGACCACCACCTGGCGCGTGGCCGCGGCCGACTACGCCGAGTCGGCCATCCTGCTGCCCGCGCTGGCCGGCCTGCGCGCGGCCGCGCCGAGCACGCGGCTGGCCGTGGTCGAGGCCGTGCCGACGCGCATGGCGCGCCAGCTCGAGCAGGCGGAGATCGACCTGTTCTTCCACACCAGCGTGGGCGCGCCGCCCGGCCTGCACCGGCGCGTGCTGTTCCACGAGCGCTACGTGCTGGCCGGACGGGCAGGGCACCCGCGCCTGAAGCGCCGCCCCACGCTCGCGCAGTTCTGCGCGCTGGAGCATGTGGTGGTGTCGCTCAGCGGCGGCGGCTTTGCCGGGCCGACCGACGAGGCGCTGGCGGCGCAGGGCCTCATAAGGCGCGTGGCGCTGTCGGTGCCGCACTTTCTTTTCATGATGTCCGTGCTCGCCAGCACCGACATGGTTGCCATGCTGCCCGAGCGCCTGGCGCGCGGCGCACCGGGGCTGCGCGTGGTGGAGGCGCCGCTGGAGGTGCCGGGCTACGAGATGGCGATGCTGTGGCACGAGCGGCGGCATCGCGACCCGGGACATCGGTGGCTGCGCGAGCAGATCGCCCGCAGCTTGTAGCGTCTGCCGCCCCCTTCGCCGGCATCGGCTTTTCGCCATGACGACGCAGAGCTTGCCGCTGCGGGCGTACAGTCGAAGCGTGGGCCTGTCGGGGCTCTCTCTGCACGAATGGAGGTCGAAGATGGCCCAGCACGCAATTACCGCGGTTCACTTCAAGGACGGAAAGGTGGACCTCGTCGCCATTCACCCGGTCGTGGAGAAGGAGTTCGGTTCGACGGAATTCGCCCTTGGCACGGCACAGCGAGTCAGTGTCGGCGAATGCGTGAAGCTCCTTGCGGCCGGCGAGGAGGTGTGCCTCGCCCGGCGCACTGAAAGCCACGGCTGGGAAGTCATTTGCGACGCCCGGCTCTTGCCGGGCGGGACCGCTTTCGCTGGCGTCGACATCCTGGACCGTCCCACCGATGCCTTGCTGCAGCTTCCTGCGTGGGACTAGGGTCACCGGGTGCCCGCGCTGAATGCACCTTTGAAGGGCCGCCAACAAGTCGCCGACGATCGGTTCAGCCGGAGACGCTCTTTGTGTGACGGAAGAAGTTCTCGGGGTCGTACCTGCGCTTGAGCGCCGCGAGTTTGTCCAGGTTGGCCCGGCCGTACGCGGCTTCGATGCGGTCCTGGCCCTCTTCCTCCGTCAGGAAGTTGATGTAGGCCCCGCCTGTCGAGCAGGCGCGCGTCGCTTCGAAGCAGTCCCGCGCCCACTGGATGTGGATGTGGTCGTCGCCCGGCTGCTCCCAGGAGCCCGCGATGTTCAGCACATAGGCCGCGTCCCGATTGCCCGCCGGCGAATGCCCGGCAGGCAACTCGCCCAGTGCACCCTGTATCTGGAACAGGAGGATGGCCGAATGGGGCGACTGAATCCGGCCCGCATGCGTCACGGCGAGGTCGATGGTCCGCTGATCGATGCCTGGCAGGTAGTGCGACTTCCAGTAGTAGCGCCGTCCCTTGGGCTGCGTGGCGTCGAGCAGGCTCTGCATCTGCGTGTAGGGCCGGCGCGTCACGATGTCGGCCACCGGCTGACCGAGCCTGCGCAGCGGTGCGATCAATGCTTCTCCCTCTTCGACCTTGCCGGTGTAGCAGACGAAGATGGCCACGATCGGCTTGCCGTGCACCTCCTTCGGGAGCCAGGGGGCCGGCGGCGCGATCCGCAGAACCGCCACGCTGGTCAGTTCGCGCGGGGCCTCTGCGCTGAACGCACGGTAGGCGTCGAGAACCTGCCGGGCGTCGTCGCCGCTCCATGCGATCGCACCGCCCAGGATTTCGGGGCCGACGGGAAAGAGGCGGTACTCGAAGGAGGTGACGATGCCGAAGTTGCCGCTGCCACCACGCAGCGCCCAGAACAGGTCCTCGTTCTCGTCCGCAGACGCACGCAGGACCTCGCCGCCGGCCGTCACGACCTCCATCGAGACCACGTTGTCGCAGGTCCAGCCGTGGCGACGCGTGAGGTAGCCGAATCCGCCGCCGACGGTGAGGCCCGCGATCCCGGTGGCAGACACAAAACCGAGCACGGCGGCGAGCCCGTGCAGCTGTGTCTCGCGGTCGACGTCGCCCAGCGTGCAGCCCGCTTGCGCGCGCGCCGTGCGACGCGCTGGATCGACCCAGACACCTCGGAGCAGCGACATGTCGATCATGAGGCCGCCCTCGCAGACCGCAAGCCCGGCGATGTTGTGGCCGCCGCCGCGCACGGAACTCAGAAGCCCGTGCTGGCGTGCGAACCGGACGGCCTGCACGACATCGACCGTGCCGGTGCAGCGCGCCACCAGGCCCGGGCGGCGATCGATCATCGCGTTCCAGACCTTGCGCGACTCCTCGTAGGCCGGGTCCTCCGCGGTCAGCACCTGGCCTTTGAACGTGGCCTTGAACGACTGCAGGATCTCCGGCGAAAGGTCCACGGTCCCGCCGTCCATGCGTGTGAGTTGGATCGTCATGAGTCGTCTCCGAAAAGAGTGAGGAAGTCGGGGGCAGCTTGCGCGTGACCAGGCGAGCGAACAAGTCCAGAATCTGAAGCGTTGCCGCTCTGGAGACGAGGCGATGGAAAACACCTACGGTCAGTTCTGCACCGTCGCCAGGGGGGCCGAGGTGTTGTGCGAGCGATGGACGCCGCTGGTCGTGCGCGAGTTGCTGTGCGGCAGCAAGCGCTTCAACGACCTGCATCGCGGCGTCCCGCGAATGTCCACCAGCCTGCTGGCACAGCGGCTTCACCGCCTCGAGGAATTCGGTGTCGTGCGCCGCAACACCGTCGGCAAGGTGTGGGAATACAGCCTCACGGAGGCCGGCGAGGAACTTCGACCCATCGTCATGGCGCTGGGCCATTGGGGTGCGCAGTGGATCGGCAGCCGCCTGCGCGACGACGAACTGGATGCGGGCCTGCTCATGTGGGACATGCGCCGGTTCGCGTGCATTCAGGAGTTCCCGCCTCGGCCCGTGATCATCCACTTCCAGCTGCGCGACGCACGAACGCGCGAGCGCACGTGGTGGCTCGTGGTGGAGGACGGCGTGGCCGATCTGTGCCGCGACGACCCGGGGCGCGAGCTGACGCTCGTGGTCGATGCCTCCGTGCGCGCCTTGACCGAAGTGTGGACGGGCGATCGCACGCCTGCGCAGGCGCTTCAGTCGCGCGAGATCCGTGTCGATGGGGCGAGGTGCGACGCGCAAGACCTGTGGCGGTGGCTGGGCACCAGCGTGTTCGCCTCGACGCGTCGCGCCGCGGGACGGAAGTTGCCGGACGGCCAATCTCTGGCGCCGTAGCTGCTCACGGCGAGCCGGCTACGCCGGTGCAAGGTCCTCGTGGATGCAAAGGAAGTTGCCTTCCGTGTCCTTGAACCAGGCCGCCTTTTCCGAACCGAGTACGCAGACATGGTCGACCGTCTTCAGGTCGGGAAAGTCGTAGTCCTCGAACACCACGCCGGCGCGCTTCAGCTTGTCGATGCTGGCGGCGATGTCCGGCACCTGGAAGCTGATCGCCGTGTGGTCGGCCTTGGTCCCCTCGGGTTTGGGGAACAGCGCGAGCGTGCTGCCGCCCACCGTGTAGACGAACTTGCCGTCGGGCCGCAAGCCACCGGCCTTCAGGCCCAGGCAGCCCTCGTAGAAGGCACGCGCGCGGTCCATGTCCTTCACGGGAAGCATGGTCGTGACAGACGAATCGGACAGCATGGTGGGTCCTTTCGAGCAGGTCGGCGCAGCGGGTGCCGCTTGGCGGCATGGCTTTGGCTGGCCGGGTGGTGGTCAGCTTACGCCTGAGGCGGGTGCGATGCCAGTGCGGTGGGTAACCTGTTTGGTGATGCGTGATCCTTTCATGAGGTCGCCTTCGGCCGGGGGGCGGGCATGGCTAACATCGGCCGACAGCAGATCAGGGAGGGCCCAGGATGACGGTGGTGGCAGAGACTTTGCGGATGGCGACGCTGCAGCAGCTCGGGGCGTCCGCGCCCTTGGTGCAGTTGGCGGTGGGCGAGTGTCTTCACGAAGTGTTCCGCACGGTCTGCCTGGGGCCGCCGTTCCTTGCGTACCACGGTGCCCGCGCACCCGATGGGCCGCCATGGGTTCCGCTGTGGGATCGCAGCAGCCGGGTCATGGGCCTGCGCGCGCACCCGGATGGGCTGGAGTTCGTCGAGTTCAGCGTGGAAGACCCTCGCGCGTTCGAGCGGATCGCGTTGACCGAGCAAGGCTTCTGGGTGACCCGGTTCGACGCGCTGTACGAAAACGATGTGCCCGAGAGCGTCCTGCACGAGGCCGCACGGCGGGTCGGGTTCCGGTACCTGGATCGGCACCTGACCGCGCGGGAAGAGGCCGAGGAGCGACTGAACACTTTCAGCGATCACCGCCTGTGGCTGCAAGGCCTGGTGGCGAGCATCGATCAGCAAGCCGCCGGGGCCTGATCGCTGTGTTCGCACGACGCCCCTTTCTTCACTGGTGCATGGCCTTCGCTGCAGGTCTCGCGCTCCACATGGCCGCACATCCGGCGAAGGCCGAGCCCGCACGGGGCACGACGTCCGCGCAAGCGCAGATCCCGTTCTTCGATGCCGTGGAGCGCGGTCGCTTGCGCGAGGTCGAGGCATTTCTTGCACAGGGCTTCGGTGCCAACGATGTGCAGGGCTACGGTTTCAATATTGGCGACTCGCCACTGATGAAGGCCGCGCAGCAAGGCAACGCGCAGATGGTGAAGTTGCTGCTGCGTCGCCATGCCGATGTGAACTACCGCAACGCCAACGACGGCGAGACGGCGCTGCTGCGCGCAGCCAAGTTCGCGGGCTCCGGCGGCATCAGCGACACGCACGCCATCGACTTCCGCCAGACCCTGTCGCTGCTGCTGAAGGCGGGCGCGAACCCCGACACGCCCGATCGCAACGGCAGCCTTCCGTTGTTCTTCGCGCCCACGACCTGGGTCATCCAGGCGCTGCTGGCAGCGGGCGCCGACCCCAACGCCGCGAGCTCGCGCCCGCCGTTGATCGAACATGCGCACGACCCGGCGCGCGTGCGGCTGCTGCTGGCCGCCGGCGCGCGGCCGGATGTGCGCGATGCGCAGGGCGTGTCGGCACTGGCAGTGGCGGCGGAGAAGGGCAGCCCGGCAAGCGTCCGGCAGCTCCTGGCGGTCATGTCGCTGGACGCGGTGCGGGGCGCCGATGCCGATGGGCACAACGTGCTCGATGCGGCGGCCAGCGGTGGCGATGCGAGGATCGTTCGCCTGCTGCTGGCGCAGGGCCTGCCGGCGACCGAGCGCGCCGTGCGTGCAGCGGCGACGCAGGGGCATCTGCAGGCAGCCCGCCTGCTGCACCGGGCCATGGACCCGCCGCAGTGGCCGTCCCTCGAAGCAGGGGCGCCGGCCGAGGCGCGCGTCTATCTGCTGATCCTGCAGAAGAGGCCGCAAGAAGCGTTGGCCGCCTACCGCGCCTTCGAGACGGTCGCTTGCGGACGCATGACGCCGTTGGCGTCGGCGGTCGATGCCGGCAATGTGGAGGCTGTGCGCGCCTTGCTGGCCCTGGGCGTCGACGTGAACCACCAGACCCCCGCGCCGCTGCGCAGCGAGCTGGTGCCGCAGCCGCAGACCTCGTCGGGGCTGCCCCGCCTGGTCCATGTGCTGCCGCCTCCTTGCGACAACGCTTCGCTCGCACCGCAGGCAGGTGCATCGACGTTGCCGCTGGCCGCGCTACCTGTCGGCCGGTTGCCGTTCGCACCCGCGCCCGGCACTGAAAGCACCTTGCCGCCAGCGGGGTTCTGGACGGACAACGCCCTGATGCGCGCGGTGGCGCGCAACCACCTCGAGATCGCGCGGCTGCTGGTGGCGGCAGGTGCCGATCCGGCGCTGCGAAGCCACTACCCGCCGCATGCATCGGCGCAGGCATGGCTGCAGGCGCGCCCGCCATCGCATGGCGCGTCGCTGACCGCATGGAAGAAATTGCTGCAGCTGAGTCGGCCCTGAGATGCAAACCCTGTCGCTCGATATCCGAGGTTGGCTTTGGTAGATTCCGCCACTCCGATCTCCACTGACAGGAGCGCTTCATGAGTACACAAAAGGAATTGCATCGCGGCCGCCTGATCGACCACATCGGACTGGTCGTTCGCGATCTGGCGGCCAGCAAGGCCTTCTACAGCGCCGTCTTCGAGGCGCTGAAGATCCCGATGGGCGGCTCCGACGCGCGCAACTTCTGGGCCGACGAGCTGTTCGTCTCCGCGCCTGGCAGCGAGGAAGTGCAGGGCGAACTGACCGGGCGCCACCACATCGCATTCCAGGCGCAGGACCGGGCCATGGTGGACGCCTTCTACCAGGCCGCATTGGCGCACGGAGGCCGGGACAACGGCCCGCCAGGTGAACGCGCCTACCACCCCGGGTACTACGCGGCGTTCGTGCTGGACCCGGACGGCAACAACATCGAGGCCGTGTTTCATGGCGAGGCCGATCGCAGTGCGGCTTCGGTGCGGATCAGGTTCTGATCGCTCCCGGTACGTCGTCCCGAAGCAATCGCTAGTAGAGGTAAACCGCCCCGCGATTGACAGCGCTGTTGTCCGCCTGATCGCCACCGATGCCGGTTGCGGCGCTGCTTTCTCCTCGCGCCCCCACCGCGATCGTCCGGCCGTCTGCCGTGATGTCGATGGCCTCGCCGAACAGATCGCCGCTTCCCGTGTTGGAGGCCTTCAGATACTTCGCATGGGCGAACTGCGCGCCGGCCAGGCGATACACGTGGACCGCGCCGGACCCCGGGGCCGCGCCTTGCGTCGTGTCGGCATCGACTCCCGTTCCACTGCTCGAATCACCGCGCGCGGCGATCGCCAGGGCGGTGCCGTCCTGCGTGAGCGCCAGGCCGAACCCGCCGAACATGGCGTCCGGCGTGAGCTGGGGCGCCGGGATCGTCTGGGCGAGGGCGTAGGTGCCCGCGTTGCGCCGGAACACATGGGCGACGCCAGCGCGAGACACGCCCGCAACCGACGCATTGCGCGTGCCGATGATCACCGTGTTGCCATCGCCCGAGATGGCGGTGCTGGCGCCGAACAGATCGTGGAGGGTGGGCACCGGTGCCTTGAGGTAGGCCCGCTTGGTCCATATGCCCGTGCCGGTGTCGTAGCCATAGACGAATGCCGCGCCGGCATTGGACACGCTGGTGTCGGTTTCATCGGTGAGCGAGCCGCTGGGCTCGTACTGCGCGCCCACCACGATCGTGCTGCCATCGGCCGAGATCTTTGCTTGCACGCCGAACAGCGAACCCGGCTGCGCATGCTCGGGTTCGATGGTGGCTTCCCGGGCCCAGGTGCCGCCCGTCTTGCGGTACACGTGAAAGCTTCCACCCCTGGCGCTGAAGTACTCCGAGACCACGACCACCGTGCCGTCCCGCGAGATGCCGAGGAACGCGCCGAAGTTGCCTATGAAACGCGGCGCTGGCGGGTTCCACTCGTCGGCCTGCGTCCAGCCCGAGGGGGTTCTCGAGAACACCTTCACCAGGCCCTGGTCGCCAAACGCCCCATCGTGGCCAGGCATGCCCACGAGCAAGGTGCCGTCGTCCGAGACGACCGGGTTGGGAACGCTCCCCACCTGGAAGCCCAGCGTTTGCACCCACTGCCACTGGCCCGCGCTGCGCGTGAACAGCTCCAGGGTGGCCCCATCGCCCACGGCCATGGCACTGCCGTCCGGGGACAGGGCAAGGCCTCGGCCGAAGGCGTGGGCGCCGGTGGACGTCGACTTGAAATAGCCGATCGCCCGGTTGCCATCCGGCGTGACCGGCAGCGACCAGGGGCTGCAGCCATTGGCATTGCAGGCCTGCAGCGCATGGCGCCATGCGGCCGGTGGCTGGGTCAGCGCCAGTTCCTGCCGCGCGTAGGTGGTGCTGCCGAGGTTGTCCGCCACCACCGTGAAGCTGCCTGTCGCGCCCGGGTCTTCACCCAGCCGGTAGTAGGTGGCGTTGGCGACGGCCGGCCAGCTGAACAGGAACGACTTGGGCGCATAGCCCACGCTGGGCGCGGCGGGAATCGGCGGCGGCTGCAACGACGGGTCGGCGGCGCACTGGGCCACCACCGAGGTGACGGCCGCGTTGACCGTGCCGCTGGCACCGGTGAGCGTGCACAGCAGCCCGGCCGGTTGCGTGTGCACGGTCACGTCGTACGTCGCGCCTTCGGGCACGGCCTGCGCGAACGCGAAGTGGCCATCGGCCGTGAGGCTCAACGGGTCCGCGCCGTTGTTGCGCAGCACCAGTGTTCCGCCCGCCAGGCCCGAGAGCGTGCCGCCCACCGTGTGCGTGATGGCCGCGCAGATCACGCGCACGTCCGTGACAGCGGCAGAGGCCGTGCCCTGGCCCGCGCTCACCGCGCAGGTCTGGCCCTGCGGTTGCCGGGTGATGCTCACTGCGTAGGGGTTGCCGGCCGTCACCGGCTCGGCGAAGCGGAAGGCGCCGTCGGCCTCGAGGGTGAGGTCGTCCTTGCCGTTGTTGCGCAGCACCAGCGTGCCGTTCAATCCCGAGACGCTGCCGCCGATGGGGTAGCTCGCGGCCGGCACATCGGGCTGCACAGGCACCACAGGCACCCATCCGATGCCGCCACCCCCGCCGTTGCCTCCGCCCCCGCATGCCGCCAGCACCAGTGCGGCCATCCATGCCGCATGCCTCGCAGCAAGGCGCTGCAGACCCCTCGATTGAATCACTCGCCCACCTCGTCTCGTTTGGTGACGAGATGCTATGCAGCGAGGCGGGCGCTGGAAATCCCAAGAAACTGGTAGACCCGAAGAACCACGCGGCTCACAGCCTGGGCGTGTACTTCACCGTGAACAGCACATTACGCGGATCGCCGTAGTTGTTGTTCCCATTGGCCTCGCTGTAGGCCGGGATGTAGTAGCGCTTGTCGAAGATGTTGTTGATGTTGACGGCCAGCGCCACCTCCGGCGTCAGCTGGTAGGCCA
Organism: Variovorax sp. GW531-E2; assembly: GCF_059423125.1. Lineage (NCBI taxonomy): Bacteria > Pseudomonadati > Pseudomonadota > Betaproteobacteria > Burkholderiales > Comamonadaceae > Variovorax > Variovorax sp. GW531-E2. Next base: position 324,564 of record NZ_JBWKXQ010000001.1, read on the forward strand.
GACGCGCGCTCCACACGGCGAAGCCGGGCACCTTGTACGTGCGGTCGTAGCCCAGCGTGTGGCTCTGGATGCTGAAGCCGCCGCCCACGCTGAGCCGGCTCCAGTCGCCGGGCAACTGGTAGTTGGTCCACACGCGCAGCATGTGCTTGGGCGTCCACTGGCTGAAGATCTTGCCCTTGTTGTCCGGGTCTTCGAGGAACTTGGTGGTGTTGTAGGTATAGCCCGCCGTGAGCTGCAGCCGCGGCGCGACCTCGCCGCTGACTTCGGCTTCGAAGCCCTGGCTGCGCACCTTGCCCGACGACTTGGAGCAGTACCAGCCATCGCAGGCAAAGCCGCCGTCGCGGTCGGTCACGGCGCGGTTGGTGTGGTTGTAGCGGAACACGGCCAGCGAGGTGTTCAGGCGGCCGTCCATCAGCTCGCCCTTCAGGCCCACCTCGTAGTTGCTGCCGATGATGGGCTTGAGCCCGTCGCCCGAGACGGTGCGCTCGGTCTGCGGCTCGAACACGTCGGTGTAGCTCGCGTAGGCCGACCATTGCTTGTTGAGCGCGAACACGAGGCCGACGTAGGGCGTCACTTCGCCCGACGTGCTGACGGTGCTCGTGAAGCCCGCGGACTGGCTCGAGTAGAGGTAGTCGTACCAGCTCAGGCGCGCGCCGACGATGGCCGTGAGCGGCTCGGCCAGTTGGGCCCGCCAGCTGCCGTAGATGCCCTTTTGCCGCACGTCGTAGTGCGTGTGGCTCTTTCCGCCACCGGCGGCCATGATGGTGTCGTAGTTCTGCGCGGGGCGGTTGTGGTCGATGGCGAAGATGTTGCCGCCGCCGCTGAACCGGCGCGCATACCGGTCGGTCGACTCGAACTTCGAGTAGTTGGCGCCAATGGTCAGGTCGTGCTGCATCGACAGCGCGTCGAAGCGTCCGCGCAGGTAGACGTCGAAGCCGAGCTTGCGCGAATCGAAGCGGGTGTCCCAGTCGGCGAAGTTCAGCCCGCTGCCGTCGGCTTGCACGTCGCCGTGCATGCGCTGGTGCTGCGCGCTGTTCTTCTCGTTCATGCCGAGCGCGGAGAACTTCAGCTTCCACTGGTCGTTGAAGCGGTGCTCGGCGTCGACATACACCGTGGTCTGCTCGACGTCGCTGTGGTTCCACAGGGCGCCCGTGAACACGGAGCGCGGCAGGCCGATGTCGGTGCCGTCCGGGTAGCGCGGAAAGCCGCGCAGCATCGGGCGCCCCTTGCCGTGCGAGTGGCTCACGCCGAAGCCGACGGTGGTGTCGGGCGAGATGTCGTAGTCGATGGCGCCATAGAGCGAGCGCGTCTTGCGCCACACGTAGTCGGTGAACGAGTGGCTGCGGTCTTCGTCGACCACCACGCGGCCGCGCAACGTGCCTTCGGCATTGAGCGGGCCGCCGGCGTCGAGCTGCGCGCCGTAGTGGTCCCACGAGCCCGCCTTGCCAGTGAGCGTGAGCGTCTTCTCGGGCTGGCCGCGCTTGCGCACGAGGTTGATCGCGCCGCCCGGGCTGCCCGTGCCTTGCAACAGGCCCGAGGCGCCGCGCAGCACCTCCACGCGGTCGAAGAACACCGTGTCTTCGGTGGCCCAGTTGCCCAGCGAATACATGTTGCGCGGCACGGGCACGCCGTCGTACTGCCAGGCGTCGATCTGGAAGCCGCGCGACGTGAGGACCATGCCCGGCCCCACGCCCTTGACGCCCACCACGCCCGTGACGTTGTTGACCGCGTCGCGCAGGTCGACGAGGCCCTGGTCGTCCATGCGCTGGCGCGTGATCACGCTGACCGATTGCGGAATGTCCTTGAGCGCCTGCTCGCCCTTGCCGAGCGTCAGCGCGCGCGCCGTGTACGAGCGCGTGCCTTCGGTGGTGGCGCTGCGTTCGGCCTCGGCCGTGACGGTGACCGGTGCGAGCGTGGTGCTCCCATCGGCGCCGGTGTCTGCAGGGCCGCCGATGCTCGAGCGGCGCAGCGCATACGCGCCGCCCGAACCACCCGCCGCTTCGAGGCCCGAGCCGGCCAGCAGCCGCGCGAAGCCTTCGGCCACGGCGTGCTGGCCCTGCAGGCCGGGCGACCGCTTGCCCTGCGCGAGGGCCGGCGGAATCGTGATGCTCACGCCGGCAGAGGCGGCGAAGCTCGACAGTGCCTCGTCGAGCGGACCGGGTGCGATGTTGTAGGCCTTGCGTGCTTCGGCTTGTGCGGCCGGTGCGCTGGGCGTGCCAGGCGTCTGCGCGGCGACCGTCCCGGCGGCGGCGCATGCCATGGCGAACAACGCGCCATGCACGGCGAGCGACAGCGCACGCAACGAGACGGCGTCGGAATCAAGGGGGGACGGTCGGCGACGGGCCATGGATTTCTCTCTCTCCTGCAAGGGGTGTGAAGTTGCTGTTCCTCAAGGCTTCACACGCGAGGAAAGAAAAGGGGACAGGCCGCGACAGAAAAAATCGTCACGGCCGGAATCGCCGCCAGCACCCGATGCCTCAACCGCCTGGCGCGACCACCGTGACCCAATAGCGCGTGCGAAAGAGCACGTCCACCGGCAAGGCCTGCGGCAGGCTGTCGAGCACCGGGCCCGTGTCGCGCAGCTGGAACACGCCCGACACGCGCAGGTCGGCCACCGCCGGATCGCAGCGCAGCACGCCGGGCCGGTAGCGGCCCAGCTCGGCGAGGAAGTCGTGCAGCCGCATGTTCCTGGCGCGCAGGACACCCCGCGACCAATCGTCGGCATCGGCATCTGCCGCCGTGATCTCGCCGATGGCCGCCGAAGAAAACATGGCCTGCTCGCCGGCACGCACCACCGCTGCCAGGCTGCGCGCGTGGTCGGGGCGAACCTCGACTGCGCCGTCGAGCACCGTCAGCTGGCTGCGATCGCCTTCGTGCTGCCGGACCACGAAGCGCGTGCCCAGCGCACGCAGGCGCCCCTGCGCGGTCTCGACGATGAAGGGGCGGTAGGCGGGATCGGAAGAGGGCACGGCATCGGGTGCCGTGTCGATGAGTATTTCGCCCGCATGCAGCCGCACGAGGCGCTGCGTCGCGCCATAGGCCACGTCGATGGCCGTCGCGGTGTTGAGCTGCAGGCGCGTGCCGTCGGCCAGTCGCAGTTCGCGGCGTTCGCCAGTGGCGGTGCGGTGGTCGGCCAGCCATTCGCGTGCCGGCGACGCACGCCAGGCCAGCCAGCCGGTGGGCGCCGCGGTCAGCAGCACGGCGAGTGCCTTGACGGCTGTGCGGCGGTCGCTGCGCACCGCGCGGCCCAGCACTGGCATCGACAGCGCACCCGGCAGCCTGCCGAACTTGCCGCTGACCTGCTCGGCGCGCTGCCAGGCCGCTTCGTGCGCGGGGTTGGCCGCTCGCCAGCGCGCCCATTGCGTGCGATCGGCCGCCGTGGCCTCGCCCGACTGCAACAGGACGAACCATTGCGCTGCCTGCAGGGCGACGGCCTTGTCGACCCCGACCGCCATCGTGCGTCGCACCGTCACGCGACCAGCAGGATGCAGCGGGCCATGGCCTCGGCCATATAGCGCTTGACGGTGCGCTCGCTCACGCCCAGCTTCGCGGCGATCTCGGCATAGCCCAGCCCTTCGAGCTGCGCCATCAGGAAGGCCTGGCGCACCGGCGGCGCCAGGCCGTCGAGCATGGCGTCGATCTCCTGCAGGGTCTCGAGAATGATCGCCTGCTGCTCGGGCGAGGGCGCGAGCGGCTCGGGCAATGCGCTCAAAGCCTCGAGGTAGGCCTGCTCCAGCGAACGCCGCCGGTACAGGTTGGCCAGCAGCCGCTTGGCGAGCACCGTCAGGTAGGCGCGCGGCTCCCGCAATTGCCAGTCGCACTGCTTCTCGGGCGTGTGATCGGGCGCGGTGAGGATGCGCAGGAAGGTGTCTTGCGCCAGGTCTGCCGCATCGAAGGCGTTGCCGAGCTTCCTGCGCAGCCAGCTCTGCAACCACCCGTGGTGCTCGCTATAGAGGGTGTGGATGTGCGGGTGCAGAGCGGGATCGGCGGCCATGGCGGACGTAGTGCGGTGGCCAGGCCATCCAAATAAGAATTATTCTCATTGTATGACGACTGTGCACCAATGGCTACGTTCGGGGCTGCTGCACCAGTTGAAGCTCGTTGCCGGCGGGGTCGCGCAACGTGGCGAGGATGCCGCCCCAGGATTGCGCCTCGGGGAGGCCGCTGAAGGCGACGCCGAGTGACGAGAGTTCGGTGTACTTCGACTGGATGTTGTCCACGTCGAAAGACAGGCCTGTGAAGCGGCCTACCAGGGCTTGGTCTTCTGCAGGGGCATCTGCTTCGACACTTTCGACCACCAGGCTCATGGGTCCTGCGCCGAACACGCAAAAGCCCTGGTCGCGGCCGTCGGCCTTCAGGGGCAGGCCGAGGATCTCTTCATAGAAGCGGGAGGCGAGGGCGAGGTCCTGGACGAAGATGCGGGCGGTGTGAAGCTGCATGGTGTCTCCTGGGTGAGGACGAGGTGTGTACTGTCGAAGGGCAACAGATCGAGATGACCACTTGCCCTCGGTTGGGCATTGAGGTCAGGCCCAACCCGACGCATTGCGCAAGCGTATGCCACTCGCATGCAGCGTGCTGTTCCAGACACCACGCAAAGGGAGCAACGAATCGACAACCCGCAACTCGGTGTGGCTGTCGTTCAAGGCGTGGGGAAGATTCGCGATTCTTTCGCAGCCCAGCGGACGCACCACGCTTCGACTGACGAACATGCCTGCGTCCTCAATGCACTCGAACGAGTGGACGGGAAACTCGTAGCGGAAGATCGAGCCAGATCGATGGCGGTCCACCCAGGCGCGCTCTATGAAGGCAACGGCCTGTACGCCGCACGGAAGATCGCCCATCCACGCCATTCGATCATCGTGGCTCGATGCCGAGTGCGCCCAGACAACGATGCGCGGGCACTCTCGCGGAAAGAGATACAGCCGCTGGTGATCGGCATCGATGGCCCACACGAGCGGGCTGTTGAGCCATTCCTGACCGGGTTTGCGAAGTGCCGGCTGGCGTACAGAGCGTGGCGTGAACTGGTCGATCTGACCGTCTTCGCTGAAGTGAAAGAGGCGCATGTCGGCGGCGTCAAAGGTCGACTCGAGTCGTCGCGGCGAAAAGGAAACGCGTCGTCGTTCGCACGGCCGTGAGCCCGAAGCTCTGCATTCTTAGCGCCGACGGCGTGCGCTACTTCTTCGCAAGAAACGCGGCCACCAAGGCATTCGCATGCCCGTGACCCATCTGGTGCTGGGTCTTGAGCTGGCTCACGAGCTCCATGTGTTTGAGGGGGCCCGCAGCCTGAAGAATGTCCATCCAATGCGCGATCGGCTGGCCGTAGGTCTTCTCGATGGAGGGGAAGTACGAGGCGGGTCCTTTTACCTTGGCGGTCTCGGTCATGGGCGGTTCTTTCGCGGGTGGAGAGTGAGGTTCGTGCAACGGCGGGAGGGCATTCTTACAGCTGCCAGCTCCTGTTGCTGGCATTGGGCTGGATCAGGTCCCACATGTTCCCGCACAGGTCCTTGAAGACAGCCACGACCCCGTGCGGCTGCTCCTCCGGCGGGCGAACGAACTCGACGCCTGCGGCCTTGTACTTTTCGTAGTCGCGCCAGAAGTCGTCCGTGTACAGGAACAGGAACACGCGGCCGCCGGCCTGGTCGCCGATGGCGCGTTGCTGTTCTGGCGCCGATGCTTGCGCCAGGAGAAGGCAGGCCCCTTGTCCGCCCTGAGGCTTGACCACGACCCAGCGCTTTCCTTGCCCGGGCACGGGGGTGTCTTCGACGGGTTCGAAGCCCAGCGTGCCGACGAAGAATTCGAGCGCCTTGTCGTAGTCGGGGACCACCAAGGAGACGAGGCCGAGTGATTGGTGCATGGGGTGTGGTCGGAGAAATCAGGGGCGGTAAGGTGAGAAGTCGTTCATGCTGGACCCTTGTCCACTTGCACGCGGTATCTGCGCAAAAGGAGCCCAAAACGGCCGGCGGGCATTCTCCATAACGGTCGCTTGAGACGGAGGCTGAACCGGTGCAAAGCAGATGCTTGCGCAGAAATCAGTGTTAGTCACTGATACGCCTCATCAACTTGTGAAGGCTGCGGGATCTACGAATTTCACGCCAACGAGTTCTCGTTCAAATTCTTGCGACAGTTCATCTTGCACCGCAATCTGGCCAATTTGCGGCAGGTATGCGAGCGACGTAGAGGTCAATGCATCGGGTTTGAGAACGAGCTTCGTCACCTCCCTCATCAAGCCATGCTTAAGTAGTCGCGGATCAAATTCTGAATGAGCCAAATCGATCGCCGCGTCCTCCACCGTCAAGACATTGAGAGCAAAAAACTCACCCATCAGAATCTTCTTGCGATAGGTAATCTCTAGGGGAAGAAACTCGCATTGGCACTGATGCGCTTCCAAGAGGAGCGCAAACCGCCGTGAGACGATCCAAAAGGGGACCGTCATGATGAAGTCGGTCAGCCCCGCAGGGCTTTCCCGATCATCTCGAAGGGTGACCCTCATCCGCCCCCAATTCGGTTCGCAAAGCTGCCCCTCATTGAGTCCAACGTTCAAGTCGTCAAATAGCCTAGTCAGATCCGCTTGATGAGGAACCGCTTCCGGTGCAGGGATGCCGCGCCGAAGATTGATGGTCAGCAGCTTTGTCATGTAGATATTTAGTGTCTGCTTGGCCGTCTTCAGCCGTGCGGGCTTCCCAACGAATCGCTTGAGCTCAACGCGTTGGTGCTATTCATACCCGCGCTTCTGAATGGTTGCCTCTGCAACTGACTTCGGTGTAGCGATCACGGGGGCACTGTCCGCGATACGCTTCTTCTCGCTGCCCGTGAGAGTAGAACCCTTGAGCGACTCGGCCCGAGCGAGCAAAGCAGAGATGCCGGGGTTGTGCAGCAACACCAAGCCTTCTGGATTCGGCCTTGCTGCCAGTTCGGCATGCGACCCGGTGTCTCCGACTTTCAAAATGAGGGCCTGCGACATGGTTAATCCAACATGTGAGATGGTGAGCGCGACTACCACGACGAGGCGAAGCGGAATGTTTTGAGGGTTCATGGTCTCAACGTCTTCTCCTAGCCGAAAGCGGACGACTATGCCACCTCGGCGCCGCTCCTCATAAGGGACTCCAAGAGGAAGAGCGCCTCTTCGGAGTTGAGAGCCCTAGAGCGATGCGCCGTGCTGCGCACACTGCGACCGGTAGCACGGTGTGTGAGCCTTGCGCAGCTTGTTGTGTGAAAGATCAGGCTGCTGTTCACTGCGAACTCACGTCTGAAATATGCGGTGGAGATGCCTCCTGGTTCAAGGGAAAAATCTTCCGGTGAGACGGCCCTTATCAGCCGAGCCGATACGCCCTGCGGACAGCCCGCTTGCACCTCACCTAGCAGGCGCTGGCCGGTTTCAGGAGACACCCGATCGCAGATCTTCAAGACGACGCTGGCAAGGTCGCCTGCTGCTGTGGCCTGTTCCTCATCGACGATCTCTATGGATTCCAAGTCGATTCCAACCTGGTGACACGCGCGAAGAACCTCTGCCGTCCAGCGGCCGCTGTGCGTGTTGGCTGAGTGAACCAACAGGTACGTTTCAGGCAATCGAATCCGATAAGGCATGCCGCAATATAGAGCGCTTCTACCCAAATTCTGAAGCTTCGATGAAAGTCCGCCGTTGGCCGCAGCCCATCCTATTCAGGCTGCGGGAGGACAAGATTATTGAGTGCCTCTTGAAGACTCCATTGCCGCCACCCAGGCTGTGCAATCGAGCCATCCGGGCCCAGGGGAGAAAGGTTGAAGCCTTCTTCGACATCCTCGAAGTACATGGCGACGGCGCGGTACATCGCAACAACGAAAACGCTCTCGCATGCACCTGAGCGCTCGATAGTCGCGAGACGAAACGGAATGCGGTACTTCGCAAAAATCTCCCGCTCCGTCAGCGTGCACTCTGAGAGTTGGAGTTCTACCAAGGCCTCAAGCTCTCTGGCAGAAATCGGCGACCATTTCATGGTTTCCTCTGATCGAACTTGGAGGGAGGGATTCCGGCCGAACAGTTTCGCAGGGCCTCGCGACGTAGCCATCAACTTCCGCTCTTCTTGGTCACTAGAAGTCGTCGATGGAACGGATCTGGTGACGGGCTCTTTACGATGCCGCCGCGCACCCCTCAGGCTTGAACACTCGCGTGGTCGAAGCCGGAAACTTTTCAAGTTTGGCCGCTGGCCGCGACGGGCGCGGGACCAGCTCTCCGCCGCAGTTCGGGCACGTACCCGCAAGGCGTTGATTCGCGCAATCACTGCAGAACGTGCACTCGAAAGAACAGATACGGGCATCGGCCGAATCCGGCGGCAAGTCTCGGTCGCAGCATTCACACCCGGGGCGCATTTGGAGCATGGCGAAACCTCAGAGAGTTGAGTCGGTCGAGCTTATACGAAGGTGTGCTCGCCGATGCATGGCGAGCACGGGAGGCTGGCGCGTGTTGCCGCACGACGAGGCCGCGTGCGGGCATCGCGATAGTCAGGCTGTCGGTCCGGCGGGTCCGAGTGCCAGGCTCATCGGCTGCACCATCAGGGGTGAGTGTTCCCGCAGCGGCTCCAACGCGCCATCGGGGCGGAAGCCGCACCCCATGTACAGGCGCATCGCGGGCGTGTCTGCGACTGTGACTCCCAGGCCCACGCGCTTCATCCCCGCGCGCGCGGCCCAGGAAACCGCCGCTTCGAGCAAAGCGCGACCGGCTCCCATGCCTCGTGATGCGGGGTCGACCCACATCTGGAAAAGATGGGCGACAGCCGGTTCATCGCCGGACACCTTGCACCAGATCAGGCCGCAGGCGTCGTTGCGGTTGAACGCGAAAAGCACACGATCTTTTCCTGACGAGGTTGCCGCGGCAAGGCGCGCGGCCCACATCGCATCGCTTCTCGTGGCCTCCGCCTCGTACGTGCTTCCGAAGGCGTCCGGCGAGTCGAGCAACGCCCGCAGGCGCAGGTCTCGATAGGTCTTCCATTCATCGGGTTTCGCTGGTTGCACCGAGATCAAGTCATCGCCTTCGGGTTAGGGGTCATGTGTGAGCCGAATGTCGCCTTTCGGCCTGCTTCATCGATGCAGGGCAATCGGATGGCGAACCAGAAAGCAGTGCGTGTCGTTGGCGCTCTCGTGGACGAACCCGTGGCGCCCGTACAGCGCGCCGACCGGGTTCCACTTCAGATGCTCCAGCCGCACCGCCTGTTTGTCGTGGTCCGCTTGGGCCAGCAGCTGGCGAAGCACCACTGAACCAATGCCGGCGCGCTGAAAAGCCGGCAAGACGTAGAACTCGCCGACCCGGCGGTGACCGTCGACCTCCCATGTGGCGATCGTGCCGACCGGTGTGCCGCCCTTGAGGATGACCGACCACGGGCGCTCCTGCCATCGGCTCTGGTGCAGGTTTCTCTGGAAATCGTCGTCCCATCCCCACCGCGCTGCAACGTAGGGGCCGAGTGCCTGCCGCTTGGCATCGAACGCAAATTCGACATCCGAGTCGAGGGCGGCGCGCAGGGTTGGGTTCATCGAAGCTCGCTGGTCCCCATTCACAGACGGATGCCGCGACGCATGCGGTCCAGGCGGCTGCTCATGATCCACGCAACCACCGGCCCGATCACCATCCCAGCCAGGCAGCTCCACACAACGACATGGCTCCTGAGTTCGAGCAGCCAGGTGAGCATCGGGTACTGCGCGGCCACGGCCTCCGGGAAGCTCCACCAATAGGACGAACCGCGGCTGGAGCCCGTGCGATGCTTGGTGCCGTCGAGCCAGTACGCAGCCAGCGGTGCAAGGCCGAGATAGGCAAACATCGCGGCCCAGGGGCCGAGCACGATGGCGCCCAGGAAGGCGTCGATGAAACGGGAGCGCATCGATTTACCGCTCACGCACGCGCCGCCAGATCAGGTCCGCCGCCTCGCTCGCACTCACGAATGCCGAGTCGATGACCAGGCGGCTTGTGCCCCAGGCCTCGTAGTCATGCCCAAGCACAGCCTCCCAGCTCGGCAACGCAAAGCCCGCCATGTCGGCTTCCCGGTTCTCCACACGCCTGCGATGTTCAACGACGTCTGAGCACACGACCTCAACCTCCACCAGATGCGACGACACCTCTGTCGCCACGGCCCGCCACGCCTCACGCGTGACCGACAGCGGGTTGACGCAATCAGCGACCACGGACATGCCGAGCGCAAGGTTGGACCGAGCCAGCGCGTACGCGACGACATAGCCCGCCGGGCCCACATCGTCAGCGCATCCACTCGCAGTCTTCAACGCATGCTCGATGGCGTCGATGCGCAGGTACACCGAAGGGACGCGCGCCACGAGTTCGCGCGCGATGGTGGTCTTGCCTGTGCCGGGCAGTCCGCTCAGGACGATCAGGGCTCGATGTTCCGAAGTCGATCTCATGGAAGGGGAAGGGGATGGCGTCTGCGAAGGGCCGTTCGTCGGCGATCGTACCCACCATTCGTTCATGCGGGCCCGTCGACCCGTCAGATCAGCGGCACTGTCGCTTCCTTCAGCACCCGCAGCACGAAGTGCGACTTGCTGTGGCGAATGCCGGGGATCTTGTAGAGCTTCTCGCGCAGCAGCCGCTCGTAGTCGCGCGTGTCGCGCACGGCGATGCGGATGTAGTAGTCGTAGTCGCCCGACACGAGGTAGGCCTCCTGGATCTCGGGAATGGTGGCGAGGGTGCGGCCAAAGTCGTACAGGGTTTCGTCGGTGTGGCTCTCTAGGGTGACCTGCACGATGACGGAGTCGTGGTAGCCCAGCTTGGCCGGGTCGACGTCGACGGTGTAGCGCTTGATGACGCCCGAGGCCTCGAGTTTCTTGATGCGCGTCCAGCAGCTGGTGGGCGACAGGCCGACCTCGTTGCCGATCTCCTGCAGGGTCTTGCGCGAGTCGAGCAGCAGCACCCGCAGGATCGCCAGATCGGTCTTGTCGAAAGATCCTTCGTTGTCTGACGATGTTTGGCGATTGGTTTTCATGTTTCGTGCTTAAACAGCCAAAAGAAAGAAGCAAATTCTGCCTCAAGAGCGGAAGAATTGACGGCATGCGACTGCTCGACCTTCCCCCCACATCCTCGCCCTCCCTCTCGCCGGCCATGCCCGAGACCCCACCCCGCGTGCGCAACGGCGCCGAAGCGCTGCTCGACACGCTGGTCGAGTGCGGCGTCGACACGATCTTCGGCTACCCCGGCGGCGCGGCGCTGCCGCTGTACGACGCGCTGCACGGCGAACCCCGGCTGCGCCATGTGCTGGTGCGCCACGAGCAGGCGGCGGTGCATGCGGCCGAGGGCTATGCGCGCAGCACGGGCCGCGTGGGCGTGGTGCTGGTCACCTCGGGGCCGGGCGTGGGCAACACGATCACGGGGCTGCTCGACGCGATGAGCGATTCGGTGCCGGTGCTGTGCATCAGCGGGCAGGTGTCGACGGCGGTGATCGGCACGCAGGCTTTCCAGGAAAGCGACGCGCTGGGCATGTCGCGCCCGGTGACCAAGTGGAACCGGCAGGTGCGCGCGGCCGACGACGTGCCCGCGCTGGTGCGCCGCGCGCTCGACATCGCCACCACCGGCCGCCCCGGCCCGGTGCTGCTCGACGTGCCGAAGGACATCCAGCTGATGCGCCTCACGCACGGCGCCGCACAGGCCCCGCTGCGCGCGCTGCGCACGGGCCGCGCGCCGCTGCCGCCGCGGGCGATGCTGCAGCGCGCCGCCGACCTGATCTCGACCGCGCGCCGGCCGGTGCTCTACGGTGGCGGCGGGCTCATCAACTCGGGGCCGGCGGCCTGCGAGGCGTTCACGCAGCTCGTGCACCGGCTGCACGCGCCGTGCACGCTCACGCTGATGGGGCTGGGCGCGTTCCCCGCGTCCGACCCGAAGTTCGTCGGCATGCTGGGCATGCACGGCATGCTCGAAGCCAACCTCGCGATGCACGAGGCCGACCTGGTGGTGTGCGTGGGCGCGCGTTTCGACGACCGCGTGACGGGCAAGCTCGACGAGTTCTGCCCGCATGCTCGCAAGATCCACATCGATATCGACCCCGGCAGCATCAACAAGGTGGTGCATGTCGACGTGCCGATGGTGGGCGACTGCGGCGCCATCGTCGAAGCGCTGCTGGGCCTGCTGCCCGATGAGTTTGCGCCCGAGCGGCTGGCGCCGTGGTGGGCGCGCATCGAGCGCTGGCGCGCCGAAGACTGCCTGGCCTTCACGCCGTCGACGGAAGAGATCCTGCCGCAGCAGCTCATGTCGTCGCTGCAGCGGGCCATCGCGGGCCACGATGCGATCGTCTCGACCGACGTGGGCCAGCACCAGATGTGGGCCGCGCAGTACCTGCGCTTCGACAGCCCGCGCCACTGGCTCACCTCGGGCGGCGCCGGCACCATGGGCTACGGGTTGCCCGCGGCCATCGGCGCGCAGATCGGCCACCCCGATGCGCTCACGGTGTGCGTGAGCGGCGACGCGTCGGTGCTGATGAACATCCAGGAGCTGTCGACTGCCATGCAGCACGGCACTGCGGTGAAGCTGGTGCTGAGCAACAACGGCTACATGGGCATGGTGCGCCAGTGGCAGGAGCTGAACCACGGCAACCGTCTGAGCCACAGCTGGAACGAGGCGCTGCCTGATTTCGTGGCGCTGGCCAAGGCCTTCGGCTGGGGGGCGCGGCGCGTGTCAGACCCGGCGGAGCTGGAAGAGGCACTGGCCGAATGCTTGGCGAGCAAGGGGCCGTTCTTTCTCGACGTGCAGGTGGCGGCGCAGGAGAACTGCTTCCCGATGATGCCGTCGGGGTGCGGGCATCACCGGGTGATGCTGGCGAAGGACAGGTGGTACGAAGAAGAAAGCTGAGGGCCGGTCCTCGCACTCGCTCACATCACGAGTGCCCGTCCACCCGCATCTGGAAGAGGAAGTAGGGCGGAATGCACGCCCCGCGTCCTTCGGGCTGGCCTTCGGCTTGCGCGCAGATGTAGTCCTCGCGGCAAGGCTGTTGCGCCGAGCAGCTGCGCAGGTTGCCGGGTCGCGTGTGCTTGCTCAAACAATCGCCGAAGGGTTGCTTGGCTGCCAGGCACTGGTTGAAGTCGCTGAGGATGGCGATGCCGCCGCAGGTGCCGTTCGGGTCTTTCGGATCGCAGCGGCCCGAGCACATGCCGCCGGGGAAGCCGACCGAGGTTTTCTCGCAGACCGAATCCGCGCCTTCGCAGGTCGTGGCGGCGGTGCGCGGCAACTTCTGCGCGCGGTCGCGCCACGGGTCGGCCGAGGCGGTGATGCGCGTGGGCTCGCAGCTGGCGCCGACGGTGGCTTTCTCCGGCAAGGCGTTCGCGTCGTCCGGCGAGGCCAGCGGGCGGAACGGGTCGGGCACGGGCGTCGTCAGCGCGGCCTTCACATAGCGTTCGCGCCGCGCCAACTCATCCTGCAGGTGCGGCGAGTGCGGCAGCGCGAGCGCGTTGCCGGTCGTGAAGGTGCGCGAGGCGCCGCGCCGGTCCACGCCCAGCAGATGAAAGCCCGCAACCGCGCGGCTCTGGTGACAGCCCGCGCAGCTCAGGTCGTCGAGACGGCGCAGCACGGCCTGCGGTGACCGCAGCGTGCGGCTGCCGGGCACGGGCTGCCAGTCGCCGGGCGCGAACAGTTGTTCGAAGGGGCGGTTCGCCAGGCGCTCGAGGCCGCGCGGCGCAACCGAGACCGACTCGGTCGCCAGGAAGCGATCGGGGATGCGCACCGTGGCGCTGTCGAGCGCGCGCAGCGTGTCGGGCTGCTGCAGCCATTGGAGCAGCGCCTTGCGCAGCGGGGCGTCGGCCTTGAGCTTCGCGACGTCGGGCGTGTTCTCGAGCGGGCCCGCGTCGAAGCGCTGCGTGCGCGCGTTCCAGCGGAAGGCGCGCAGCAGGTACTCGGCATGGCCGCCGAGGTCGGGCCGCACGGCCGAGGGCCAGCGCACGCTCTGCAGGTTGGTCGTCACCTGCGCGATGCGGGCCTGCGCGAGCCGCGGTGGCGCGAGCGGGCCGTCGGCCGACACGAGCCAGCGGCCGAGCGCTTCGTCCTTCATCGATGCCTGTGGTGGTTGCCAGCGCCGAGCGGCACTGGCGCAACTGCCATCGGCATCGGGCGCATCGCCGCGCAGCTCGACGGCGACGGTCATCGGCAGGCGCGACTGCATCGCGGCCGAGCGGTACGCCAGCCGGTACACGAGCCGCGTCTCGCCGCAGGCACCGGGCTGGAACGGTCGGCGGTCCATGCGGTTGGCAACGCCGACCAGTTCGAAGAAGGCGTCGGGGCTGGCGAGCCAGCGTGCGTCGAAGATCCGGTGCGGGTAGCGCGCAATGCCGACGCCGGCTTGCGGGTCGCGGCGCTGCAGGGCGGCGAGGCTGGTCTTCAGCGGGTCGGCGACCGATTGCCAGGCCGGCGAGCGTGCAAGTGCTTGATTGGTGGCGATGCCGCTGGCAGCCACGGGCACGTCGAACCAGCGACCGAAGCCGGCGCCGGATTTCTCGGCAGCCTGCAGCGCGACGGGCGAGGTGACGAGCAGCACCGGGTCGGCCGCGTGGGCGAGGGAGGATGCGAGCGCGAGGCCGGCGGTCAGAAGGTGAAGGAGGCGTGGCACGCGGACGATTGTGCCGCCGCGATTCAGCCCGCCACCGTCAACGCCATCTGCTGCCGCATGAGTCCGGCCACGGCCACGCCCTGCGGATCGCCCAGCCGCTCGAGTGCGGCGATCACGCCCTTGCGATCCTCTTCCGAGCGGTCCTGGTTGAGCTTGAACTTGCCTTCGAGCACGCGCACGGGAATCTCGACCGCCGCGATCATGTCCAGGCGCGGCGCCACGAAGTCGAAGGGCATGGCGTCGAAGTCCCAGTTGCCGCCCAGCGGCGTGTCGTACAGCGTGACGGTGCGGCGCAGCACGGCATGGATGGCCGTGCGCTCCTCGATCACGCGGGGCGTGCCGCGCGCGTGGATCGCGGTGTAGTTCCAGGTCGGGAAGGTGCTCTGCTTCACGTACCAGCTGGGCGTGACGAAGGCATGTGGCCCCTGGAAGATGGCGAGCACCTCGGCGCCCGCGCGCAGTTCGTCGAACTGCGGGTTCTTCTTCGACAGGTGCGTGGTGAGCAGGCCGGGGCCGTCGTCCTGCGCATCGAGCAGGAAGGGCAGGTGCGTGGCGCTGGCGCCTGATGGGCCGACGGTGATGAGCGTGCCGAAGCTCCACGCGCGGATGCCGGCGTGCAGCGTCGCGAGGTCGTCCTCGATGTACGGCTTGGGCGTGTACATGGCGACGGCTTCAGCGCGCGGCCAGCGCGTGCATCCAGCGGGCGGCGTCGTCGAAGGCGCGGCCCGCGACGTCGGCGATCGACACGGCTTCGAGAAAGCCGTGGATGGTGCCGGGGTAGAGCACATCGGTCACGGCCACGCCGGCCTCGCGCAGGCGCGCGGCCATGAGTACGCTGTCGTCGTGCAGCGGGTCGCACTCGGTGATCGCGAGGCACGCGGACGGCAGGCCCTCGAGGCGCGCCGTGAGGCTGGCCAGGCGCGGGTCGCGAAAGTCTTCGGGCCGGCGCAGGTACAGGCCGTAGAACCACACCATCATGTGCAGCGACAGGCCGTACTCGCCCGCGCCGTAGCGCACCACCGACTCGCGGTACAGCTCGGTGCTGTAGGCGCCGTAGTTCAGCAGCATGCCCAGCGGCAGCGCCTCTCCCGCGTCGCGCAGCACGAGGCAGGCGCCCACCGACAGGTTGGCGCCTGCCGAGTCGCCGCCGATGAAGAGCTGCGCGGGGTCGATGTCGAGCGCGCCCGCGTTCGTCGCGAGCCAGCGCATCACGTCGACGCATTCGTCGTGCGGCTGCGGAAACTGCGCCTCGGGCGCCCGCGTGTAGTCGATGCCGATGACGGCGATGCCCGCGCGGCCCGCGTACTCGCGCATCACGCGGTCGTGGGTGTCGAGGCTGAACAGCACGAAGCCGCCGCCGTGGATGTAGACCAGCGCGCCCTGCAGCCTGCGCGTCTGGGGGTAGTGCACGCGGATGCGCACGTTGCCGTGGCGCGTGGGCACCTGCTGTTCGACGGTGCGCGCCATCGTCGGGCCGCCTTCGGTCCACGGGGCGCGCACCTTCTCGGCGTTGGCGCGGCCTTCGGCGATCGGGATGGTGTGGCGCTTCGGATAGCGGCTGCCCTCGGCCGCCATGAGGCGCATGAACTCGACGATCTGCGGATCGAGCGGGGGCGGGGCGGTGGGGTTCAGCCAGGTGGCGGGCAAAGGAGCGGCGGTCACGCAAACACTTTCTCGGAAGGGCAGGAGACAGATTCGGCCAGTGACGCGAGCGGCCGAGGCGTGGCCGCCAGCAGCGCCTGCGTGTACGCATGGCTCGGCCGGTCGAACACGGCGTCGCGCGGGCCTTGCTCGACGATGCGGCCGCGCTCCATCACGACGACGCGGTCGGCGATCTGCTCGACGGCCGCGAGGTCGTGGCTGATGAACAGGCACGCAAAGCCGTGGTGCGCCTGCAGGCTTTGGAACAGGCGCAGCACCTGCGCCTGGATGGTCATGTCGAGCGCGGACACGGGCTCGTCGGCCACCACGAAGGCGGGCCGGCGCACCAGCGCGCGCGCAATCGCCACGCGCTGGCGCTGGCCGCCCGAGAGCTCGTGCGGGTAGCGCGCGCCCAGGCCGTCCAGGCCCACTTCGTCGAGCGTCTCGTGCACGCGCTTCACACGCGCGGCGGCATCGAGCGCGGGCAGGTGGCGCAGCGGCTCGGCCACGATCTCCTGCACGCGCATGCGCGGGTCGAGCGACGAGAACGGGTCCTGGAACACCAGCTGGCAGGCGAGCCGGAAGCGGTGCAGCGCGGCGCGGTCGGCGCTGCGCACGTTGTCGCCGCGAAACAGGATCTGCCCTGCGTGCGACGGCGCGAGCCGCAGAATGGCGCGGCCCAGCGTGGTCTTGCCCGAGCCGCTGCCACCCACCAGCGCGACCATCTCGCCGGGGTGGATGTCCAGGTCGAGCTGGTCGATGATCTGCACCGGCGCATGGCGCTTGAAGAAGCCCGCGCGCGCGCCGGGGTAGCTCACGCACAGGCCGCGCACCTGCACCAGCGGCTGCTGCGCCGTGGCCGGGGCCGGCTTCGCAGCCTGGCGGCGCGGCAGGGCGTCGACCAGCTTGCGGGTGTAGGGCTGCTTCGGGTCGGCGAGGATGGCGGGCACGTCGCCCGTCTCCACGAGCTTGCCTTTTTCCAGCACGATGGCGCGCTGCGCATAGCGCCCGACCAGCCCGAGGTTGTGCGTGATGAGCAGCACGGCCGTGCCCTGGTCCTTCGCGAGGCCGACCATGAGGTCGAGCACTTCGCGCTGGCTCAGCGTGTCGAGCGCGGTGGTCGGCTCGTCGGCGATCAGCAGGCGCGGCTTGAGCAGCATCACGCTGGCCAGCATGATGCGCTGGCGCATGCCGCCCGAGAACTCGTGCGGGTAGGCGTGCAGGCAGCGCTCGGGGTCGGCGATCTGCACGCGCCGCAGCATGTCGAGGCAGCGCGCGCGAATCTCGGTGGCCGACAGCTTCGTGTGCATGCGCAGACCCTCGGCCATCTGCTCACCGATGCGGTGCACCGGGTTGAGCGAGACCATCGGCTCCTGGAACACCATGCCGATGCCGGGTCCGCGGATGGGGCGCATGGCCTTCACGTCGCGGGTGCTCAGGTCTTCGCCGTCGAACACGATCTGCCCGCCGCTTTGCGCGATGCCGGGCGGCAGCAGCTGCAGGATGGCGCGCGCGGCCATGGTCTTGCCGCTGCCCGATTCGCCCACCACGGCAAGGAACTCGCCGGGGCGCACGTCGAACGAGAGGTCGTGCACCAGCGTCTGGGCGCCGCCGTGCAGGTCGATCTTCAGGTGCCGCACGGAAAGCACGGGCGCTGCGGAAGAGTTGGGACGGGTCATGACTTCTCCGTGCGCGGGTCGAGCCGGTCGCGCAGCGATTCGCCCAGGAGGTTGATGCCCAGCAGCGTGAGCGCGATGCACAGGCCCGGCACCAGGCACAGCCACACGGCCGAGGCCATGTAGGGGCGTGCGCTGGAGAGCATGTTGCCCCAGGTGGGCGCAGGCGGCGGCACGCCCAGGCCGAGGAAGCTCAGGGCGCTTTCCGACAGCAGCACCCAGCCGAACATGCTGGTGGCCAGCACGGCGACGGGCGCCACGCAGTTGGGCAGGATGTGGCGCCACATGGTGTAGATCTCGCCGTTGCCGATCATGCGCGAGGCCTCGACGTACTCGCGCTCGCGCAGCGACAGCACGGTGCCGCGCACCACGCGCACCACCGAGGGCGCGTAGGCCATGCTCAGCGCGAGCACGATGCCCCACTGGTTGGCGCCCACGACCACCATCACGCCCAGCGCCAGCAGCAGGCCCGGAAAGGCCAGCAGCGTGTCGTTGAAGGCCATGAGCACGCGGTCGGTCCAGCCGCGCACGAAGCCGGCGAGCACGCCCACCACGAGGCCGACGGCGGTGGCCAGCGCCACCGTGAGCAGCGCGATGAGGCAGCTGGTGGAGGCCGCGCGCATGGCGCGGCTGGCCACGTCGCGCCCGAACTCGTCGGTGCCCAGCCAGTGCGCCATCGACGGCGGCTGCAGCTTGCCGCGCAGGTCGATGCCCAGCGGGTTGTAGGGCGTCCACAGCGCGGCCACCAGCGCCAGGACCAGCAGCACGCCGATGAGCACGCCGCCCACGAGGGTATGGGTCTTGATCTTTTTCACTGCACCGACACCCGGGGATCGAAGAGGGGATAGCACATGTCCACGATCAGGTTGATGACCACGTAGATGCAGGCCGTGAACAGCAGGCAGCCCTGCAGCACCGGGTAGTCGCGCGCGAAGATCGAATCGATCATCAGGCGGCCCAGGCCGGGCAGGGTGAACACCGTTTCGAGCACCGCGATGCCGCTCAGCAGATGGCCCAGGATGAGGCCGATCATGGTGAGCGTGGGGTTGAAGGCGTTGGGCAGCACGTGGCGGCGCAGCACCTGCGACTCGGGCACGCCCTTGGCGCGCGCGTGCGTCACGTACTCGAGCCGCAGCACCTCGATGGTGCTGGCGCGCGACATGCGCGTGAGCACGCCGGTCTCGACCAGCACCAGCGTGACGATCGGCAGGATCACGTAGAGCAGGCCCTGCGAGAAGTCTTCCGACATGGGCACGTAGCCCACCACCGGCAGCCAGTGCAGGTACTGGCCGAAGAACATCAACAGCAGCAGGCCGAGCCAGAAGCTCGGCACCGACAGCATCAGCGTGGCCGCGCCGATGATGGCGAGGTCGGTCGGCCGGTCCTTGCGCCAGGCGGCGACGAGGCCGGCGGGCACGGCGATCAGCGAGGCCAGCGCCACGGCGGTGAGCACGATCACGGCGCTCACGTGAAAGCGCTCCCAGATCAGCGGCAGCACGGCCAGGCCGTTGGTGGTCGACACGCCCAGGTCGCCGGTGAGCGCGTGGCGCAGCCACACGACGTACTGGGTGACCAGGGGCTGGTCCAGCCCCATCTGCTGGCGGGCGAGTTCGAGCTGCGCGGGGTCGGCGCCTTCGCCGAGCATGAGCTGCACCGGGTCGCCCGGAATCAGCCGCATGAGCGTGAAGACGGCAATCGACACCAGCAGCAGCGTCGGGATCGTCATGGCGATCCGGCGCAAGAGGTAGGCAAGCATGGCGGCGGCGCCCCGTCAGCCGCGCGCGTCGAGCCGGACGTTCCAGAACCGCGGCTTGGCCGGCGCCCAGCCCTTGAAGCCGGTCACGCTCTTGCGCATGGCGGTGGCGTCGCTGGCGTTGAAGAGCACGACCATCGGCACGTCCTGCAGCATCTGCTTGTGCAGCTCGTCGAACAGCACCTGGCGGCGCGCCTTGTCGCGCGAGACCATGCTCTCGGTGAGCCGGGTCTGCGCGGCGGCGTTGTCCCACACCTTGCGCGGCTGCGTGGCCTTGTCGCCCGACACCATCTCGTAGTTGAGCGAGGGGTCGATGCGCGCCGAGTAGATGAAGGCCATGCTCTGGTACTGGCCCTTGGTGTAGCGGTCGAGCTGCGTGGCCCAGTCGAGCACTTCGAGTTCGATGTTGATGCCGGCTTCGGAGGCCATGGCCTGTACCAGCACGGCGGCCGAGTACAGCGCCTCGTAGCGCTTGTTGGCGACGAGCTTGATCGGCTGGCCGCGGTAGCCGGCTTCGGCCAGCAGCTTCTTCGCACCGGCGATGTCGCGCTTGTAGCCGCCGGCCTGCACGGGGCTGTAGAACGGGCTGGACGAAGGCACGACCGAGTTGTTGACGGCCGACAGGCCCTCGGTGACCGACTTGGCGATCTCGGGCGTGTCCAGCGCCAGTGCCAGCGCGCGGCGGATGCGCACGTCCTTCAGCAGCGGGTCGGTGGTCTGCAGCAGCAGCGCGACCATGGTCATGACTGGCGTGGTGTCGACGCGCACGTCGCTGCGCCCGCGCATCTCGACCACGTCGGCCGGGCTGGGGCTGATGAAGGCGTCGATGCCGCCGCTGTACAGCGCCGCCTTGGCCGCGGCCGAGTCGGGAATGACGACGAAGCGCAGGTTCTCGATCTCGGCCTTCTTGCCGCCCGTGAGGCCGTCGCGGGCTTCGGGGCGCGAGGTGTAGCCGTCGAAGCGCGTGAGCTCGATGTACTGGCCACGCTTCCACTCCTTGATCTTGTAGGGGCCGGTGCCCACGGGCTCCTTCCACTGGCCGTCGGCGCCCAGCGAGCTGCGGTGCAGGATGGCGGCGCCGCCGCAGTCGGGGCGCGCCATCATGGTGAGGAACAGCGCGCTCGGGCGCTCGATCTTGAACACCACGGTCTTCGGCGTGGGCGCTTCCACCGCGAGCACCTTGGTCATGCCCTTGCCGTCGAACTCGGGCAGGCAGCGCCAGCCGCTGGTGGGCTTGAGGTAGCGCTGCCAGCTCCACACCACGTCGTCGGCCGTGAGCAGCGCGCCGTTCTGGAACTTCACGCCGTCGCGCAGCGTGAAGGTGTAGGTCAGGCCGTCGGCCGAGGTGTCGACCTTGCTCGCGAGCATCGGGCCGACCGAGGTGTCTTCGCGCAGCGCGACCAGGCCTTCGACCACGTGGATGAGCACGTTGTCGGTGTTGTCGTCGCGGTTGCCGCCGGGGTCGGTGGAGCGGATGTCGGAGTTGATCTGGATCCGCATCGTCTGGCCGGCCGGGGCCTGGGCGAAGGCCGCGCTGGCGGCCAGGCCGAGGCCGAGGGCCAGTGCGGCGGCGGTGCGCGCAGCGGGAGGGA